>JALSRO010000058.1 GCA_026984715.1 Chromatiales bacterium
GTCGATAGATTGGGGCACTAGAATAGCATTCAAAGGCTATCCTCTAGCTCAATGGTTGCATGCCTTTTATAGTACCCATGAAAACCCTCACCCATACAAAGTTGATACTATTAGAAAAATGTGCGGTAGCGATATAAAAAATCTTTATGATTTTAGAGCCAAATTAAAAAAGGCCATCAAATCCATCTCAACTAGTACTGGTTGGAAAATGTGGATAGATGAAAACGATTGTCTCAACGTTATTCGTTGTTGATTGGAATGCTTCCCCAATCCCAGGCGTTTGGAAGTCCCGGTTGCAGACAAGGCCCGGGTACCCACGAAATGGACCAGGACAGCAGGCCGGCCGGCGACATTCCCGAGGAGAGACAGGTGGATCGCCCGCGGTACCAGGCCCGTAAGGGCAGAGCCGAACGGCCCAGCCGGGTGGAAAACCCGGCACCGATTCTTTCAACAACCAACGGAGGCCGCGCTTTCCTCCCCCGCCTGAAGACGAGGGGCTCCAGCGCAGAAGTCTGATGAAATATTGTGCTTGGTGTGGGGCTGAAGATCCAACACAACCTTGTTGTCGATGTGGCAGGTCTGGAACGACGGAAACCGCTCCCTCTCAGGAGCCATGCGCCTACTGCGGCGCAAGGCCTACCTGGGCGGTGCTATACGAAATGGACGACCACAAGAAGATGGTGTATCTCTGTGGTGAGTGTTACCCCCCTCTCCCTGACGGGAGGGGCTTGCGGTGAGAGCTGCAAGCCCGGGGTTGACTGGGGAGAGACCGAGCTTTCCTCCCCCGCCTGAAGTGGGCTCCGGCGCAAAAATAT
The DNA here is from genome assembly GCA_026984715.1 of Chromatiales bacterium. Lineage (GTDB taxonomy): Bacteria > Pseudomonadota > Gammaproteobacteria > Thiohalospirales > Thiohalospiraceae > DRMK01. Next base: position 816 of record JALSRO010000058.1, read on the forward strand.
GATGATGATGGCAAAACCGAGCGCTTCTGAATTGGCCGTCTTACGTTCCTGGATCGTCGGAGTACCGGCGGATGATGCGGTCAGCTGGTACCTCAAGGATTTTCAAGGGAACGCCCATGCCTTCGTCCAGGAATGGCTGGAAAAACTCGCATTGAAGGCCCGTTTATTAGGAAAACCGGGCTGGGCCCGACTGTTGTGCCGACGCCATATGACAGAGGAAGGCCAGCGAGAGGCCGTGCGCGTGCTCGAGAAACTGGCCAGTCTAAAGGATCCGACACCAAAACCGGAACATCCACTGGATCTCTGGTTGCCGTCCGAATTGGCGGCACCGTGCCTGAAGCAGGGATTCCGAACGCTTGATGATTTGACCAAGGAATGGCATCGGCTTTCCGACCATACTCGGCCATTGGTTTACGAATGGCTGGTTGCCAACGAACTGCTGAGCGAGACAGACCAGGGTTGCTCTGAAAGTACTTCTCTGGTGGTGAGCCCTATTGAAAGACTCCTTTCTCCAGAGGACCTTGATGGTCGCCAAGGAAGCAACCGGGCTCCGGGGCCTCCAAAAATCGATGCGGCCAATGACTACGACGCTATTCGGATCTGGTTATCTCTCTGGCCCGAAAGCAGCCACACCTACCAGGCCTATCGCCGCGAGGCCGAGCGTTTTCTGTTATGGTGCCTGATCGAACGGGCCAAGGCGTTTTCTTCGGTCAACGCTGAAGACTGCATCGCCTACCGGGCATTTCTCAAAGATCCCCAACCTGCCGAGCGCTGGATTGGTCCGGTCCGTCCCCGATCTTCCAGGGACTGGAAACCGTTCCGGGGCCCTCTGTCGGATCGGTCCATCCACCAAGCGGAAATTATCCTCGGCTCCCTGTGCCAGTGGCTGGTGGGTCAGCGCTGGCTGGACAGCAACCCTTTTGCCGCTCTTCCCAAGCGGCGGGTAACCAACCGGATACGGACCGATCAGGCTTTGACCGAGGCTCAGTGGCGGTTTGTGTCCGATTACGCTAAGCGCAGAATCGAACGAGCAGACACCGAAGAACAGCGCCGCGGAGCCATACGCCTGCGTTTCGTTTTGGAGTTTGCCTATCTGACAGGTTTGCGGATCTCGGAGTTGGCGGCCGCCAGAATCGGGGACATCGAGCCGGTGGTGCGCCGCGACAGCACGCAATACTGGCTGACCGTAAGGGGAAAGGGGGGAAAGGAGCGCAGCGTTCCCCTACCTCAAAAGCTTGTAGCTCGGTTAGTGGAGTATTTACGGGAACGCGGCTGGGTGTTGGATCACATTGAGCAGGTGCCGCCGGAAACGCCGATCATCGCCAGCGTTCGGCGAAAGCTCAAGGTCGAAGAGGGCAAGTTCACCAAAGGAGAAGCACCTGTAACTCCCTTGACGCTTCACAACATAATTTCTGCTTTTTTCCAGGAAGCGGGTGCTGAACTGGCGAAACAGGATCCGACCGCCGGAAAGCGCTTGAGCCGAGCCACAGCTCACTGGCTGCGTCATACTCATGGCACCCATGCTCTGGATCGAGGAGTGCCCCTTACCGTGGTCCGGGACAATCTGGGTCATGCCAGTATCCAAACTACCTCGTTGTATGTGCACAAGGATGCCGATGAGCGGTTTCAGGCAATGGAAAAATTAGCTCATTCTTATTTATGAATTCTCCCTGCCTAGGCCTAGAATTGCCTCCACCGGAGGAGTTGCTCCGGCTGCCGGAGGAAATCGCGGCTTCCCGCGCTAAGGGGCGACAGATGTTCGCGGAACCGCGTAAACTATTGAAGTGAAGTAGGGAAAAATAAAACCCCGAAGGTCACGAGTTTGGCGGCTCACCTTCGGGGTTCTCAACCCGGACCTGCGAGAGGTCCTTAATTTCTGGGGCCAACAAGAAACCCCAGCGTGAGGCTCCATGAAAAAGGAGACCCCGTGCAAGAAATTATACAACAAAAAGACCTTTTCAACGATCCTCTGTTCGATCGCTCTCGCTGGCCTAAGCGGCCGTACTGCACGGACGACCCTGCCACCTATGGCACCAGGATTCGTGATCTGAAACAGGCGCTCACCCGTGCCTATATTCAGGCAACCCACCGCACCTTCGAGTCTGGAGCATTTACGATTGTGACTATCCCGGAGCGATCCTCGCTTGGGAAGACCACAATCTGCCACCGCCCAGTTGGGCCGCCAAGAACCGAGAAAACGGCCATGCCCATCTGGTTTGGGGCCTGAGTGCCCCGGTGCTGGTAGCCCCGGAAGCCCGTGATGGCCCGATCCGCTACCTGGCCGCCATTGAGGGTGCATTCACCGCCACCCTGGAAGCCGATCCCGGGTTTACCGGCATACTGACCAAAAACCCAGCCCACCCGCAGTGGCATATTCTCAGAGGTCCCCGGATCGGCTACGAGCTGAACGAGCTGGCGGAATGGGTCGATCTCGACCGCTTCAAGCCCAAGCGTGGCCGGAACGTCACCCTGTTCGACCGGCTACGGCACTGGGCATACCGGAACGTCCTGGAATATAAGAAGGAAGGCGGCCTGGGTGGCTGGAACGCCTGGCTGTCGGCGTGCAACTCCAGGGCATTGATACTTAATGGCGACTTCGCCGCTCCCTTAGATGGCCGTGAAGTGTGGTGGGTAGCCAAATCAGTTGCCAAGTGGACATGGCGGCGGTTTTCCCTGGAGAAGCGCCGGGAACTGATCGAGCGGGCGCATACGCCGGAGAAGCATGCCCAGAGAGGCCGTAAGGGTGGCAAAAAGTCCGGGGAAGTACGCAGAAGCTATGTCCGAGGAGAAACGGGCTTCTGCGCGGCTCATGCGGGCTCAGGGGATGTCTTACCGAGCGATTGCCAAGGAGCTGAGAGTATCCGTAAGGACTGCTTATGTATGGTGTCAGGATTGATTATGGGGGTGTTTACTGAAGCCTATATCAGGTAACAGCGTCCAGCGTGGGGCTGGGATACCCCACGCTGAAGTGCGTTGCCCCCCTTCAGGGGGGTGCTCTGATTAATCCCGACCATGGATGGTCGGGAACCTAGTTTCCTCAGCGCGAGCCGGGGTGGGGGTCCGGGGGATGGAATTACCGTCCCAGCTGTCCTAGCTTGTCGATGACCTGGCCAAATACCTGGCCCTATGGCGAGCCAGCGAGGGATACGGGTTTCTGCGCGAAACCCAACAGCAGGCATTGAAGCGATTGGAACGGGCCCTTTGGGAAGGGCTGGACAAGGCCAATCCCAAGGATTTTCCCACCTTCCGCGAGCGTGGGGTACATGACAGCCTGCGTTACCCCGATGCGAACCAAATCAAGCTGGACTTGTCGGTTTGGGACGAGGCGGGCAAACGGCGGTGTCCTAGAATTTTCCTGCCCAAGGTGGGCTGGGTGAAATTCCGAAAGACGCTCAAGATCGCTGCCATGGATCTTGGGGTGAGCAATCTCATCACCCTGCCTGACGGGACGGTGTTCGATCCGGTCTCGCCGCTGCGCCGCTTTGAGGAGAAACTGGCCTGGGAACAGCGAAAACTCTCCCGGAAGAAGCAGTTTTCCAGGGCGGAACGTTCGCGCCAAATTGGGTCTCAATAAGTCCATACTGGATCAGGGCTGGGGAATGCTGGTGGCGATGCTCCGGTACAAGCTGTCCTGGCGGGGCAGGATTTTGGTGAAGGTGGACCCGAGAGACACCTCCCAGCATTGTCCCCGGTGCGGATACACCGACAAGGCCAACTGATCCGATCAACCCAACTTTCGGTGCGTGGAATGCGGTTTTTCCGCCCACGCAAGTACGTCCATGGACTTCTCCATGGCGCCAGGTCAGCTTTACGCTGCTGACCTGTGAAGGGGGGGTAATTTAGCCGGCCCGATTGACGGAGATCAGGCCTGTCTTGATCAGAAACAACTCCCAAGCCGCAGCCGGCATACGACGGCGGCCTGCTTCCCAGTCCTGCCACGTTCGTAACGCGGCATGGACTAGGGCGCCGGCCTCTTTTTGAGTGAGGCTGGCGTTGATGCGGGCCGCCCGGATTTCGTTTGGCGCAGGATGCATAGCAATGGCCCGGCGATGACTTTTGGGTTGTATTATACTCGTAACTCCCACACGAGCTTGCCGTTTCTCATGACTGCTCGGGCG
>JALSRO010000059.1 GCA_026984715.1 Chromatiales bacterium
AATCCCATGCCAGGAGTCACCGCTATCTCAGCGATCTCACTGCCGAAGAGCTTTCGGAGGAGCTGAACGGTAGCAGGGAGGTACTGGAACAGATCCTCGGCAAACCGGTGACCGGGTTGGCGCTGCCAGGCGGCAGGGGAGGGGAGCGAGTGGTGCGGATGGCGCGGGATGCCGGATATCGCTACGTTTGCAGTTCGGAGCTTGGGGTCAACAGTGGCGGGGGGAATCGGTTTGCGCTGCAGCGGATACCGGTGACACGCCAGATGGAGCTGGAGCAGTTTGCCCGGCTGGTAACGGGAGACCGCTGGGAGATAGGACGGCGGGTATTGCGCCAGCGTATCCTCGGGCGGATGAAGAAGCTGTTGGGAAACCGGCTCTACGAGAGGTTGCGTTCCAGAGTGGTGGAGTCGTGATGAAGATCATCTTCTGGTGCAGTTTCGGTCTCCTTTTCTACACCTATCTGGGCTATCCCCTGCTGATGATACTGTGGTCGCGAATGCGTGGTGGCGAAATGGTGGAGGAGCAGGAGCTTCCTGCAGTGACAGTGGTGATCGCGGCCCACAACGAGCAGGAGAGGATCGGTGCCCGTCTGGAGGATCTCTTTTCCCAGGAGTATCCCCCGGAGAAACTGGATGTGGTGGTGGTCTCCGATGGCTCCAGCGACGGAACTGTAGCTGTGCTGGAACGGCTTCGTCAGCCACGGCTCACGGTGATCGAGCTCACCGACAACCGGGGCAAGGCAGTGGCCCTCAACCATGGAGTGGCGGCTGCCCGGGGGGAGATCATCGTTTTCACCGACAGCCGCCAGTGGTTTGCCCCTGATGCCATCGGGCGACTGGTGCGGCCCTTTGCCGATCCGGAGGTTGGCGCGGCTACCGGGGAGCTGGTTCTGTGTGAGTCGCGGGATGGTGGAGAACCTTCTGGAGTAGGGGTCTATTGGCGCTATGAGAAGGCGATCCGGGCTGCCGAGAGCCGGGTCGATTCCACCGTGGGAGCCACCGGGGCAATCTACGCCATTCGGCGGGAGCTGTACCGGCCGCTGCCGGATGGACTCATTCTGGATGATGTGTTGACTCCGCTGAATATCACCGCGCAGGGCTATCGGGTGAAGATGGTTCGCGAGGCTATTGCCCACGACCATATAAGCAGCTCCGCGGCAGAGGAGTTCCACCGCAAGGTGCGTACCCTGGCGGGGAATATTCAGCTGATGCAACTTGCCCCCTGGGTGATGAATCCCCTGAGAAACCGGCTCTTCTTCCAGTGGTTCTCGCACAAGGTGTGCCGGCTGATCGCCCCCTATGCGCTGCTTGGGCTGTTGGTCTCGCCCTGGTTCATTGCACGGCCCGGATATCTCGCCTTCGGTCTCCTCCAGTTGGCGGGGTATGCCGCCTCACTGCTGGGGTTGCGGGCGATGTTGCGAGGAGAGAGAGCCGGGCTGGTAGGAGTTCCAGCCAGTTTTCTGATGCTGAATGGTGCGGCAGTTCTGGGACTCTTTTCGGTACTGTCGGGGCAGACCGGAGGGTTGTGGAAGAAACACTGATCGGCAATAGGGTATTGTTGCCATCAATCGGGTATAATATCGGCGTACTACGAAAGCGGACCGGCCTCTCCCGGTGTGGAGCACGGCGTTCCGGATAATAACGAAAGTTCGATCGCGGAATCGATCAGATACTACCGCATTTCCGCCTCCTGCTCGCCGGGAGAGGGGAAAAGAAGGCATCGCAAACCGAAAAATATAATAGTTCTGTGAAAGCGGTTGACGAACCGTAGCTCCGTCCAAGCGGACCGGGTATGGTTGGCTGGATCCGGCCAAAGTTCGAAGAGAACCGTCTTCCGGAGCGGCGGTTTTTGCCGACAAAAAACAATAACACTCGATCAGATAACGACCCAATAGTTATGGCGACCGTTCTGTTTGTGACCACACGGATCCCCTACCCGCCATGGGAGGGGCATCAGATCCGAACCTACAATCTGCTGAAGAGTGCCTGTGCCCTCCATGAGGTCCATCTGCTGTCATTCATACGCGGGGATGAGGATGCAACTCATGCAGAACATCTGAAAGAGATATGTACCTCTGTGGAGCTGGTGGATATTCCGGGAGATCACAACAGATTGCTGTTTGCCCTGGATCTGCTCAAGGGGGTTCTGTCCGACAAACCGGGGGTGGTACGGAAATATTTCTCACTGCAAATGGTGGATTCGCTGCGCCGCCACCTCGACATCTATGCCCCCGATCTGGTACATCTCGATATGTTGCCATTGGCGCAGTACCTGCCTTTCTGCAACGGCCACCCGGTGGTTCTGAACGAGCACAATGTGGAGAGCCTCCTGTTGCAACGCCGATCCTGCACCACCCGCTCCCCTCTCTTTCGAAGCTTCTTTTCCAACCAGGCGCAGAAGCTGCAGCGGTTCGAGTCCTGGGCCTGCCGGGGGGCGGACCGGATCCTGGCCTGTTCGGAGGACGATGCTGCCATACTGGCGGAGATGGGAGAGAACGGCGCTGTCGATGTCGTGGCCAACGGGGTGGATTGCGATTATTTCGTTCCAAAAGAGCTCCCGTCGCACGATCGTTACAATATGGTATTTGTGGGGGGGATGGGCTGGTTCCCCAATCGGGGTGGGATGGAGTTCTTTCTGCATCGGGTGATGCCGCTGGTTTGCAGGGAGATCCCGGAAGCGACCATTACCATGGTGGGGCAATCGGATGGTCTGGAGATTCCTACCGGTCTGGCGGGCAAGGTGAGACTCACCGGATTCGTCGAGGATCTTCGCCCCTGGGTACAGCAGGCCGGGATCTACGTCGTCCCGCTTCGAGTCGGCGGCGGGACGCGGCTGAAACTTCTGGAGGCAATGGCAATGGCAAAGCCGATCGTTTCCACCACTATCGGCGCTGAGGGGATTGCGGTAGAGCATGGCAAGCATCTGTTGATTGCAGATGAAGCCGGTCAGATAGCAGCAGAGATCATCCGGCTGATGAGTGAGCCAGAACTGGCCAGCCGGATTGGGCAGCAGGCGCGTCTCCTGGCGGTGGAGAAATATGACTGGAAGGTGGTGGGTAACCAGCTGCTTCGGGTGTACCAGACACTGTTGTCTCGGGAGTCGTAGATATGCCCTGGTCGATCCGCTGCTCCCTCTGTCTGCTCCTGCTCTTCCTCGCAGGGCCGGCTGTCGGGGAGTTTGACTACTCTCCCGGTAGTTCCGAACGTATCTATCCGCTGGCCACCCTGCCGCTACCGGAGAGAGGGAAGCCGGTTCGTGATCCCTTCTTCAATACCACCCTTGTACGTCTCACCGACGTCCGCGACGGACCCTTTCCAACTGGAATCAAAGGCCTGACCAACGAGTACTCCCGCTTCGATCCGGTGAATGCCGACGCATCCCTGCTACTGGTGCGGGGTACCGATGCCTCATGGCATCTCTATGATCTCGTTCATCACCGCTATCTGGGGCCCATCCTGGGCCGTCGGGGTGACTTCTCCCCCCGTTGGGACGCATCCGATCCGGATGTGCTGTTCTTTATCATGGGGACGAAATTCTACCGCTACCATGTGCATAGCAAGAAGAAGAGCCTGATCCAGGATTTCAGAGAGTATTACCCCACGGCCAGCTATATCCGCAGCGGTAAGGGGGAGAGCTCCCTGGACAGTCGTTACTGGGCATTCATGGTGATCGAATACGACAACGGCAAGCCGGCGGGGAGGAGGAGAACCCTGCTGGATCTCGTAACCTATGACGCCACTGCGGAGCGGATTGTCGGTAGCTATCGCTCAGTCAAGAAGAGTTTTGGAAAGAAGATTCCCCGGACGGTGACTATCTCTATGTCGGGGAGCTATGTGGTGGTGGAGTATATTCCGCAGATCTTCCGTTATCGCCTGGACTGGAGCGACGGAAGGCAGCTTCCAGGGCGCTTCGGCCACGGAGACCTGGCCCTATCCAGGGAGCGTCGCGATCTGTTCGTGGCGCAGGACAACGGTAGCGACTATATCGTCATGGTCGATCTCGGCACCCTGGAAAGAACCAACGTGATGCACATTCCGTTTCACTCCTCTCTCTCGTCCGGTGTCAGCTATCCGGGGTTCCATATCTCCGGAAACTGTGCGGACACTCCGGGATGGGTGCTGGTGTCTACATACGGCAGTGCGGACAAGGCAACCTATTGGTCGGATGGTGCGATTTTTCTGCTGGAGCTCGCCGCCAACGGGCGCCACTGGCGCATCGCTCACACCCACTCCAGAACCGCAAAGGGAAAGTCCAAGGACTACTGGGCGGAGGCATTCGCCACTATCGACAGGCGGGGGAAACGGGTTTTCTGGCCATCCAATTGGGGAAACGGCACCCCCAAATATGTGGACCTCTATGAGGTGGTGTTACCCGACTCCTGGTTCGAGCAGCTCGGAAAGAGAAAAAGATAGGGTGGAGTAGCTGCTCTTCGTCGGGTGGTCGTCGAGCTGTATGGCTGCCGCTCCGTTTCCGTCCCACCGGCCGGCTTTCGGTTCTCCTTCCCTTACTCGTAGTCGGTGCGATTGACATACCCCTCCGAGCCGGCGTACGAGATGATGCGTGCCGGAATACCGACTACCACGGCGTTGTCCGGAACGTCCCTGGTGACCACACAGTTGGCGCCGATGGCGACGTTGTTCCCCACCGTGATCCTTCCAATGATCTTCGCACCTGGCCCAATATAGACGTTGTCGCCGATGACCGGAACTCCCTTGCGTTTCCCCCGGTTGGTCTGCGCGATGGTGATGCCATGGCTCAGATTGCAGTTTTTTCCGATGGAGGCGTCGGTATTGACCACGATGCCTCCGAAATGGGCAATGTAGAGACCGCTTCCAATGGGGGTGGTGGGGGAGATCGAGATTCCATACTTGAAGGTGTAGTGGCCATAGAGAAGCCTCACGATGGGGTAGAGAGTGACCTTCAAC
>JALSRO010000060.1 GCA_026984715.1 Chromatiales bacterium
GCACCCCCATCGCCGTGGCTGCGTAGAGCATATCCGGCCCGGAGAAGTGATCGGACAGCCCCACCGGACAGGCGAAGCTGCTGGAGAGGGTGAACATGAAACGCAGGTTGTGCTGTTCGGGTGGGCTGGGTGGTCCCGGCGGACTGTGTTGCAGGATAATCCCGGTTCCCCCTGCATCCTGAATCCAGTTTACCGCCCGCGCAATCTCTTCCAGCGTGGCGTGCCCGGTGTCCAGCAGTATCGGCAGGCCGAGGGAGGCGATGTGCTCGATCAGCGGCTGATGGGTGATATTGGAGGAGGCGATCTTCAGCGCCATGGCACCGATCTCCTTGGCGAAATCGGCCCCCTCGAAGTCGTACACGGAGAGCACGAGGCGCAGCTCCCGTTGGCGGCAGTGGTCGAACAGATCGGCGTAGGCATCCAGGGAGACGACCTTGCGTTCGATCAGCGCGCGGTAATCCTCCTCGATGAAGCGGTTGTCTTGGTGGCTCCAGTAGCACTCCTTCCCAGCCTCCGGCAGACAGATGCGTGCATCGTGCAGAATCTCCCCCTTGATGAACCGGCTCCCCGAATCCGCCAGCTTGTCGACCAGGGCGTGGGCCATCTCCATGTCCTGATTGAAATAGGTGCCGATATCGGGAAGGAACAGCGGTGGCCGTCCCGGTTCAAACAGACGGCTCTCCTGATCCGGTGTGACAAGGAGTTGCATCACTCCGTTCTCTCCATCTGCAAAAAATGCTCGATGATCTTCAGCCCGGCAGCCGCACTTTTCTCCGGGTGGAACTGGCAACCAAAACAGTTGCCACTGGCGATAGCGGCGGTGAGCCGGTGACCACCGTAGCAGCACTCGGCGACGATGGCCGACCGCTGTTGGGGGCGAGCAACCAGTGAGTGGACGAAATAGAAATCCTCTCCGGGAGAGGTCGTTTCCAGTGGTGTGCCGGACCAGGTTGCGTCCGTGGATGGGTATATGGCACTCCAGCCGACGTGAGGCACATTGAGTGGTTCCCCGTCAGTGCTGGTGGGAGGAATGGCCTCGACCCGGCCGGAGATGATTCCCAGCCCGGCTGTGGTGCCGAACTCGTCGCTCTCATCCAGCATCAGCTGCATACCCAGGCAGATGCCGAGAAAAGGTCTGCCACTGGCGGCAAACTCCTGCAGCGGGGTGACCATCTGCCTCTGCTCCAGCTGTTGTATCGCCTTTGCAAAGGCTCCCACGCCGGGGAGAACCAGCCGTTTGGCAGCGCAGATCTGCTCCGGCCGGTTGACCAGCTCGACATCTGCCCCGAGGTGCTCGAGGGCGTGCCGGACATTGAGCAGGTTACCGGCGCCGTAGTCCATCAGAGCGACCTTACGGCTCATGCGGCGACCTTTCTCGTCGGAATCTGCAGCTGCGCGGTGCTCTCCCGAATCTCGGGCAGGGTGGTGCGCCCATAATGGAGGATGTCCGCCATGGCAACGGCGCTGGCGCCGCCTGTTCGGACCGCCTCCGCCAAGTGATCGACCCGCCCCATCCCTCCGGAGGCGATGACCGGAATCCGGACGGATTGGGTGACCGCCCTTATCAGCTCCAGGTCGAAGCCACGCCGGGTGCCCTCTCGATCTATGGAAGTCAGAAGGATCTCTCCCGCTCCTCGTGCGGCGGCCTCCTGCGCCCAGGCGACTACATCACGACCGGTCTTCTCCCGGCCATTGTCGATGTAGGCTTCCCATCGATCATCGGCAACCCTTTTGGCCTCGATGGAGAGGACCATGCACTGGGAGCCGAAATGGCGGGCTATCTCCTCTATCAGGGGAGGGTGCAGAATCGCCGCCGTGTTGATCGCCACCTTGTCTGCTCCGGAAAGAAGTATTTCCCGGGCATCGGCAGCGGAGCGGATCCCCCCTCCAACAGTAATGGGGATGAAGATATCCCGCACCGTTTGGCGAACTATCTCGGTGAGGCTGTTGCGTCCGTACAGCGAGGCAACAGCATCCATGTAGAGCAGCTCGTCCGCGCCCTGCTGGTAGTAGCGTTTCGCGAACTGGTGGGGATCTCCCAGCTTGCGCAAACCCTCCAGATGCACACCCTTGATCAGGTGTCGACCCTTGATGTCGAGACGGGGAATGAGACGGATATTGGTCATTGGTTCGCCTCGTTCCAGACTGCGTGGCGGAGCTGCCACTGATCATTCTCGAACCGCCACAGGTGAGGTGAGCGAAAAGTATCGGTGAGCCGATCGAAATAGCACCGATCCATGATGGGCCGTTCAAACATTCGGGATGCAATCGGGAACTGCTGTTCAGGAATGGAGAGATACTCGAAGATTTCCTCTGCAAAACGTTCGGGAAACTCCAGGTCAAAACGCCTTACCAGCGCCACCCCCTCCTCCCGTTCGATATCCCCCGAACGGATCTCCTGGGCCGCATCGTAGGTGGCCCGGCCGATGCCGAACTTTATCCCGGTCGTGTAGTAGTGGAAATCGTCGATTTTGTCATCGATGGAGTTGTATTTGCTGTAGGTTCCCGGTGTTCGTTCCGGAGAGGCCTCGAAGCCGCCGTGCTCCTGGGCGTAATAGTAGCAGCTCTGCGGATGCCACTTCAGGTAGTAACCGAGGTAGTGTACTTCGATCTGTTTGTCGCGCAGCCGCTGTGGATCGACCGGCATGTAGGGCTCCAGATCATGCCTGGCCAGCCCGAACGACTCTTCCAGTTCCGCCAGGGATGTGCCGCTGAGGTGGATCTTGCTGCGATCATCGGCGGTGAAATAGTCGTAGTCCCGCTGAGCGCTCTCGGAATCCTTTTTCGGGTTGCCATACTCCGCTTCGTTTTCACCATAGAACACCAGGGGGATGTCGAGCATCTCGGCCATCTTCGGCGCGAAGGCCTTCTGCCCGATCATGAAAGGCTGGAAGGGATGAAACAGTTTTTCCACCGCCAGGCGGGTCAGCAGGCGGTGTACCCTTCCGTTTGGGGTCATCAACTGGTTATCGAATCCGGCATGGATCCAGCGCTGAAAATTACGCCATCCCCATTCGGTGTAGATGTGTGGCGCCCAGGTGACGGTGAACGGATGCATTCCATATTTGTGCTTCAGGATGTGGGCGGCGTAGAAGCTGTCCTTGCCTCCCGAACCGGGCAACAGGCAGTCGTAGGAACCATCCTTGCTGCGGTGCCTGTCGCACAGCTCCCGAAGTGACTCCTCCCGCTCCTGCCAGTCGATGCGGTTTTTCTCCTCGGCGACACGACAGGCATCACAGACTCCCTCGGCGTCGAAGTGGATGGTCTCTTTCCTGGACTCCCGCGTGTGTCGATACTCGATTGTGGAGTTGGGTCTCTGGTTGGAGATGACACATCTCCGGCAGAACTTCACCTGCCGGGGAAGTCCGTAACGGACGGTGGTCTGTTGATCCGGAACGGTGAACTGGTGCAGATCGACCGGTTCGGGATAGGGGATTCTGTTTTGCATGCGGGTCATCGTTTCATTCGTCTCTTTCGGTTTCTTTGAACTGGTCATGAAACTGTTTGTGGGTCAAGTCTGTCAGCGGGATCTCGAGGAGTTGCCGGCGGATGGTGGCCGCCGTTCTTCCGCAACCATAAGGCGGTTCTGCTAGGCGTGCCTGCTGTTGAAACGCCGGTGTCGATGCCCGCTCGATGGCCGTTGCGATGGCCTTGCGGTCCGCTGCGCAGTTGATTAGTGAAGCGGCTTGGGGTCGGCCCGCCTGACGGCTGCCGATGTTCACCGTCGGGATGCCGGCGGCGGGAGCTTCGATGATGCCGCTGGAGGAGTTGCCGATCACCACCTCCGCCAGCCGGAGGGCGGAGAGGTAGCGCTGCTGGCCGAGGGAGGCGGTCAGCAGCACCCGATCAGAATGGGCGGCGGCCCACTGTTCGATCTTCCGCCGCAGGGCGCGGCCTTCGCTGTCGGCGTTGGGTGCGGTCCAGAGGATGCGGGCGTCGGGGAACTGCTCCAGCGCCCGGCACAGCTCCTCGAGGGCCGCGAGCGAATCCTCCTCGCCGCGGGTAACGGGGTGGAACGTGACCAGGAACAGCGGCGGGCCGAGGTCGAAATCCAGCTCTTCCGCCAGCCGTTCGCGGCTCAGCAGGGGGGTGCGCCGCAGCTGCTCCAGGCCGGGAGCTCCCACGTTGAACACCCGCTGCGGCGGTTCGCCCATCTGGATGACGCGCCGGCGGAATTGTTCGGTGGCGGTGAAGTGCAGGGAGGCCATCTTGGTGATGGCGTGGCGGATGGAGTCGTCGACGGAGCCCACGGTGATCTCGCCGCCGTGGATGTGGGCGATGGGGATCTCCAGCAGCAGGGCGGTCTGGGCGGCGGCCAGCATCTCGAAGCGGTCGCCCAGGATGACGACGATGTCGGGTTGCAGGCGGGCGAAGGCGTCGGCGAAACCGATCACCCCCAGCCCGGTGGATTTGGCCATGGCGACCCGGCTGTCTCCGGCCACCAGCATCTCCACCCGGGCGTCGATGGTGAAGCCGTCCGCCTCGATCTGTTCGACGGTCATGCCCTGCTCCGGGCAGAGGTGGGCGGCGCAGGCGACCAGCTGCAGCTGCAGCTCCGGATCCTGCTCGATTTCCCGCAGTAGCCAGTAGAGCAGTCCGTATTCGGCCCGGGTCCCCGTTACGACACAAATCTTGCGTCTCACGGCTCGACTCCCTCACCGGGGTGATACTCTCTGTTCGCCTCGCGGCCGATCACCTCGTCCCAGCGGCTGGCGCAGAGTCCGGCCGGGGCGCGGCGGGTGGTCAGGTTGGCATTGCTGAACGGTTCTCCCGGGCGGATGGTGGTTGCCGCCACGATCCGCTTGCGCGCCAGCGGCCGGTTTGCGCTCTCCGCGGGTGTGGGGCGTTTCACCGGGTCGCCGAGGGCGGTCTCGATGTTGCGGATGGCGCGCACCATGGCGGCCA
>JALSRO010000061.1 GCA_026984715.1 Chromatiales bacterium
TATACGCTGTTTACGAGCTTTGCAATCCTGGAGGCGAAACGCTACCGGCCGGACAGCCCCCCGGAAAAGATGGAGACGCTATGGAAAACCACCGTCTCCGTTACCAGCAAGAGCAATGATCTGCGTGCGCTGATGCCGGTTCTGGCCGCGGCAGCGCTTCCCTACCTCGGCGTGGATACAGGTGCCGCCAAGATCGTCAAAATCGGTAAGGATGATCCAGTGCTGAAACGCCTCGAGCGGCAGTCGGCTCTGCAGGAAGAGTCGGTCAAGTAGCCTCCTCACCAGCACAACACATGCGGGCATATTGTCTGCGGAACGCAGATAGCGCCAACAGGCAATCAACCTTTCTGCAGCCGGTTCGGAAGCGATACCCGATCTCCTCTTGCCGATCATCCGCCCAGCTGTCGCACTCAACCAGTGAACGGGTTGCTACCGTCAGGTTTGGGCTATCGAAGCTTGAACCTGACCGGCAAGCGCATCAGCACCGGAACTGGTCGGCCATCGATATTTCCGGGGGCGAAGGTGGATGCCCGTATTGCTGCAACCGCAGAGTGATCGAACTCCGGTCCTGCCGACTTCAATACCTTGATATAGCGGATACGGCCATCGGCTTCGATAAATACCTCCAGTTTGACCGTGGCCTCCCTCCCGAGCTTGCGCAACCCCTCGGGATAGTGTGGCTGCTCCTTGTGGATGAAGCGGGGCAGACCGGTCAGCTGGTAAACGGGGACGGGCTGCGGCAGTACGGCTGCTTCCTGTCTTGTATCGGAGGAGAGGGTATCGGCGGACTCCCGTTGAGGCGCATTTTCCGGGGAGTCCGGAACTACCTTGTCGCCCTGTCGTGCGACACTGTGCAGCCGTTTCCTTTTTGGGGGCTTCCGCACCTTGCGCCTGTGAACGGTTTTCCTGCCGGGTACAGATGTCGTTGCTGTAACCGGGGCCGGGGAGGTCACTACCTTCTTCGGGATGAACCCAACAGTCAGGGGCTTGACGGGGCGGGGAGGAGAGACCGTCACACCCAGCGTGGCCATTATCGCAAACAGCACGATATTGAGGGCACTCCCCGCCAGGATGGCGCCGAGCCATAAAACCGGATCTCTACTCCGCACCTGTCTGCGCCTCTTTTCTGCCACAAAGCGGGTGCGGCTCTTGCAGCCATCTGGAGGCCGACAGTGCAATGGGGTATTGAAAGAGGAGGGACCCACCATGGTGACTGGAGACTCTGCTAGGGATTGTCGGCCATTTCGGTAACAATGCCGACCTGCACGGCACCACCTTGCCGACATGCGTCCATCACTTTGATGAGGGCTGCCGTTGCGGTACGCCGATCCACCTCCAGCAGGATGGTCACATCCGGCCTTCCGGACAACTGCTCCCTTACCTGCCGGGTGATCTGACCCGGATCGATCCTGCTGTTGTGGTAGAAGACCCTACCACCGGCATCTATTACGAAACGTAACTGTTTGCCGGAAAGTGACTCTGCGGTGGTGGAGGAGGGGCGCTCGATCAGCAGACCGCGCTCATCCGGAAAGATGGTCGTTGCCACAAAGAATATCAACAGCAGAAACACCACATCTATCAGTGGCGCCATACTGATCTCCGGTTTTCCTGCCTGAAGCTCGGGGATCCTGATAGGCGTAGGATCATGCAGATCGGTCATGGCGACTATCCGTGACGGTTGTATAGAATCAGCATGCTCTGTTCCGTGACAGCAAGCAGAAGGTTCAGCTGCCGCACCAACAGATGATGAATAAAGATCACGGGGATAGCGCAGATCAATCCGCTGGCGGTGGTCAACAAGGCCTGAGAGATTCCGTGCGCCATCTGCATCGGATTGCCGGTACCATGTCTGGCGATTACATCGAATACATCGATCATTCCAATCACGGTTCCAAGCAGCCCCAGCATAGGCAACAGTGAACCGATGATGGCGATGGTGGGCAGACTCCCTTCCAGCCGCGGCATCAACTCGGTGAGCTGGATGTTCAACTGCTTGGCCAGATCCGAGCGGTCATGGATCTCCCTCCAGTTGAGACGGTGCAGGAGAATGGCAATGGGACTGGCACCGCGGTTTCGCGGAGTGTGCGGTTGATAGGATGGGTTGCTCTCCAACCCGAGCTGATCGCGCAGCGCCCCCCGCATCCAGCGCCGGATCTGAACGGCCCTCTCCATCAGCATGATGAAGGCGATCCAGGCGATCACGAATATCACCCACATGACCGGGCCACCGCGGGCCATCAGGTTCAAAAAGCCATCCATCACATCAACCCCCTCCACCAGCGACCAGCGATACCCACGGAAATCCTTTGCGCTTCCGGCAGGCAGACGAAGCTCCTCCCCAGACAGCCGTCGAGCCGGTTTCAACAGATATCATAATCGGCTGTTGCCGGGTTAATAGTAACCAGTCCGCTAACAGGTCAAAACTTTGCGGTAACGCCAAAATAGGGGAGAAACGGAAGCCCGGTAACTTTTTTTGGATGCTCATAGTTTTGATAGCTGTTTCCGAAATCGTAGCGAATGACATTCTCGTGCCTTGTTATATTCTGCAGTTCAAGATAGAAGTTCAGAGCCCAGCCATCCAGCGGCACCTCCCGCTCGATACGGACATCCAGAGAGAAGTATGGCGGCAACCTTGCACTGTTCAGCTCTCCATAGAGAGGGCGCCAGCGGGTCACTCCGTTCGGCAGCGACTCCTGAGTACGTCCAATCAGCGGGGTATAGGGCTTCCCGGAGGCTGCTTGCAACTTGATACCTCCTTGCCAATGGCTGGAACGGCCGGCCAGGGGTTGCTTCCAGACCAAAGTGAGAGTATGGGGCTGATCCCCGGAAGAGGGATACTCTTCATCACTGAGCCGGTTGTAACGGAAGGATCTTCCCCATGAATAACTCAACCATCCCATTCTACCATCTTGCTGCCGGCGCTTGAGAAACAGGTCGAATCCATAACTCTCTCCGGTAGCATCGTTGGCATAGTTTCTTCCCGCTGCCGCCCCAGGCACCCTCACCACGAGATTTTTCATCGGCTTGTGATAGAGCTCCATCTGGAGCGACCATTGTCCGGTCGGATGATACTGAAGCCCCAGAACGTGATGTTCGGCCTCGGTGAATCGCAGGGTGGGAGTACTGAAGCCTTCAATCAGCTTTTCTCCACTGGGCATCTGGAAATAGCGCCCCCAGCTGGCTGTCAGGAGGAGCCGGTCGTTGAGACGATACTCGGCACCAATTCGGGGAGCCACTCCACCCATGCGGATCCCGCCACTGCCGGAGACCCGGCTGTAACGCAGCCCCACGACGGTACTGAAGCGGCTGTTCCAGGACCGGTGCTGCTTGAGGAACAGGGATCGGGTATTGGCATACAGCGTTGATCTCTCCCGGTATTTGTCGGAACCGGTAAAGTCGTAGAAGGGCTCGTTTTCTGTAGGTGGTACCGGAATATAGAGATCCACGGGCGCTTCGATATAGGTCAACTCCACCCCACCGGTCAGGCTGCTTCTTTTTGAGCTCTGCCAATGGAGTTCTGGCTGAAGGCGCGTCGTTCGCACTATGCTGTTTGCAAAGAAGGGGAGTCCCGTGTCCGACTCGGTGCCGAGCGATATTCCATCTCGCTGCTCACTCTGAGACAGGGCAAGATGAGTGCCGAGCCGCTCTCTCCACTGCTGCTGCCAGGTAACCCCCAAAGTCTGGTACGAACTGCTTTGGCTCAACGCCCCAACCAGTTCCGGATCGGATTTCGCCGCGGTTCTGTTGTCGAGTGAGAGCCGATCCCCCGCCGAGAAATACTGCAGCTCCATGCTGCCGTCGGGGAGCTCGTGCTGCCAGAGTGCCTGGACGTCATAGAAGCGGGGAACAGTGATTACCTGATCATCGTTGTCGCCTCCATTTCCCAGGGCAGAGTTGAATGTGTCGGGGGAGGCCAGCAGGTCGATATAGCTGCGCCGTGCGGCGATATAGAAACCATCGGTACCGTTGGCACGCCCCAGAGGGCCTTCGACGAGCAGGGACGATTCGAAAGTACCGATCTTGTAACGCTGGTGAAAGCGATCCTTGCGCGGTGAACGCAGGCGGATATCCAGCATGCCTCCCAGCCGATCCATATACTCCACTGGAAAGCCTCCGAGAAACAGGTTGAAATCTTTTACCAGAGCCGGATTGAGAGTGGAGCGTATTCCACCCCAGTGATACAGATACCCAACCGGCAGGGTGTTGATCCAGACACCATTCTCCTCCGGACTACTGCCGCGGATGTACATCATCCCGCTGTTTCCATTGACGTTGACAACTCCCGGCAAGGACTGGATAACCTTCAGGGCATCACCTTGCGCACCGGGGGCAGAGGTCACCTCTCCCTGGTTGAGGGTGATTTTGGAGGCCTTTTCCAGAACCCGATCGGCCACTACCTCCAATCCTTCATTTTCAACCGCCAAGGGAGTGAGCAAAACCCTGACCCTGCTTTTTCTGGGTTTCAGAGAGAAGCGGACGGCCGCATATCCAAGTGCCAAGATTTTCATCCGAACAGGAAAGGAGATTCCCCGGAACACAACCTTTCCCTGTGCATCACTGATGCTATAGCGCTTGCGCCCTTCCAGGGCCACGGTTGCATCCTCAACCGGCTCCCCGGTTATCTTGTCGACAAGCAGCAAGGTGAGATTTGCTGCCCACCCGGCTGAGGGGATAAAGAGCATCACAGCAAAAAATAGCAGTGCTCCGTGCATACGGTAAGGCATGGTAAGTCCGTGATTTCGAAATACAGCCGCCGAAGTATAGCAAATTACGGCGACACAACGGCTTACATTCAGTTGTTGGTGAAATTGTTACACGGCCGTCGGGTATGCGGCGTTGAGCCCGCACCCGTCGGATTGGAGAGAGAGCGTCGCGTCCATTGCTCACAGGATGTC
>JALSRO010000062.1 GCA_026984715.1 Chromatiales bacterium
TGTGTCATTGGAAAAGGCTAATAGTTGCATTGTAGTGAATATAGCGATATAATCCGCTTTTCCGACTGGCGGTCCCTAGACAGGACTGCCTTTTTGTTTTGGGGAGGATGAACCCGATGTCCGACAATCTCATGGACACCTACGCCCCTCTGCCGGTCTCCTTCGAACGGGGCGAGGGCGTCTGGCTCTGGGATACCCAGGGAAACCGCTACCTGGATGCCCTGAGCGGCGTCGCAGTATGCAACCTGGGGCACGCCCATCCGGCAGTCAGCAAGGCCATCCGTACGCAGGCAGAAAAACTGCTGCACACATCCAACCTCTATCGGATACCGTTGCAGCAGCAGCTCGCGTCCGAATTGACCAGTGCGGCCGGGATGGAGAAGGCATTCTTCTGCAACTCCGGAGCAGAGGCCAACGAAGCGGCCATCAAACTGGCACGGCTCTACGGCCACCAGCGGGGGGTCAAGACCCCTGCCATCATCGTCACCACCGGCAGCTTTCACGGCCGCACCATGGCGACCCTCAGCGCCACCGGCAACCGCAAGATCCAGGCAGGATTCGAACCCTTGGTGCGTGGATTCGTGCGGGTCGAATACAACGATCTCGATGCAGTGCGCAGTATTGCCAGAAACGATCCAAACGTGGTTGCTATCCTGGTGGAACCGGTGCAGGGAGAGGGTGGAGTGCGTATCCCCGACGAGAACTACCTGGAAAGCCTGAGGGAAATCTGCAGCCAGCAGGAGTGGCTGCTGATGCTGGACGAGGTGCAGACCGGCATGGGGCGCACCGGCAGAATGTTCGCATATCAGCACTACCAGCTTACCCCGGACGTCGTCACCCTAGCCAAGGGGCTGGGCAACGGGGTACCCATTGGGGCCTGCCTCGCCCGGGGAGCGGCCGCCAACGTGTTCCAGCCCGGCAACCATGCCACCACCTTTGGAGGCAATCCGCTGGTATGCAGCGCAGCGCTGGCAGTAGTTCGCACCCTGCAGCAACAGAAACTTCCCCTGCAGGCGGCCGCCTTGGCAGCTCGCATGCTCGAAAAGCTCCGTGATGCCCTGGCGGAAACCCCCGGCGTCAAAGAGATCCGGGGCAAGGGGATGATGTTCGGTATCGAACTGGATCGCCCCTGCAGCGAACTGGTCGCCGCCGCCTTGGAAGCCGGTCTGCTGATCAACGTTACCGCATCCAATGTCATCCGCCTGCTGCCACCGCTGATCCTGAGCGAGTGCGAGGCGGATCAGATTGTCGATGGAGTATGCAATCTGATCCGGGAGTTCAGCGCCAGAGAGATTGCGGCCGCCTGACATGAGCAGACCTGCACACTTCCTGACCCTGACGGATCTCACCCCCGATCAGCTACGGCGGCTGCTGAAGCGCGCCATGGAGCTCAAGGCCATGCATCGGAATGGAGAGCAGTACCAGCCACTGCGGGGGAAGGTGCTGGGCATGGTGTTCGAAAAATCGTCCACCCGCACCCGCGTCTCCTTCGAGACAGGCATGGTTCAGTTCGGTGGTCACGCCATCTTCCTGTCGCCAAGAGACACCCAACTGGGCAGAGGGGAGCCGGTCGAGGACAGCGCCCGGGTATTGTCGCGGATGGTGGACGCGATCATGATCCGCACCTATGAACACGAGAAGATCGAGCTGTTTGCCCGATACTCCCAGGTCCCGGTAATCAATGCGCTGACCGATCGCTATCACCCTTGCCAACTGCTTGCCGATCTGCAGACCTACATGGAACATCGCGGCGATATCCGGGGGCATACAGTAGCCTGGATCGGAGATGGCAACAACATGTGCCACTCCTACATCAAGGCCGCCCGGATGATGGATTTCCGGCTGCGCATCGCATGCCCGGAAGGGTATGAGCCGAAGGCGGAGGAGCTGGAGCAGGCGGGAGCGGAGATCTCCTTGGTACGCGATCCGCTAGAGGCTGCGGCCGACAGTGATCTGATCGTTACCGACGTCTGGGCCAGTATGGGGCAGGAGGAGGAGCAGACCAAACGTGCCAGGGCGTTCTCCGGTTACCAGGTCACCGATGCGGTCATGGCCGCCGCGAAACCGGATGCGCTGTTCATGCACTGCCTCCCCGCCCATCGGGGGGAAGAGGTGGCCGCCAGTGTCATCGACGGAGCCCAGAGCGTAGTATGGGACGAGGCGGAGAACCGCCTCCACAGTCAAAAGGCGCTGCTGGAGCTGCTGATCTCGATCAGAGCCGGATTGAAATAGAACGGAACCACCATTCACCCCCTCAACGCAACACCGCCGCCGTCTCCCCCACCGTGGTGGCGAACAACCGGCGTCATGAAACCTCACTACCGCGCCTGAAAAACAGGCTGTCGACGATCAACATGATCGCCCCGACGGTGATGGCGGAATCGGCGATGTTGAATGCCGGATAGGCCCACTGCCGGTAGTAGATCTGGATAAAGTCCACCACATGCCCCAACACGATCCGATCCAGCACGTTGCCCAATGCCCCGCCGAGGATCAGCGCCAGCGCCACCGCCATCCAGCTTTCGGTTCGCTCCAGGCGATACAGCCACCAGACGATGCCGGCACTGACCGCCAGGGAGAGGAGGGTGAAGAACCAGCGTTGCCAGCCGCCGGCGTCGTGCAGGAAGCTGAACGCTGCGCCGGTGTTGTAGGCCAGCATCAGGTTGAAACCGGGCACCACCGGAACCGGGTGGTGCAGCTCCAGGTAGTGCTCCGCCAGCTGCTTGGTGAGCTGATCCAGGGCGAGCACCGCCAGCGAGAGCCAGAGCCATCTGAGCATCAGGCGAACTCCCGCCGTTCGCCATCACCGAGCACGTTCTCCACACAGCGCCCGCACAGCTCGGGATGCTCCGGATGGCTGCCCACATCCTCCCGGTGGTGCCAGCAGCGCACGCACTTGGGATGGACGGAGGGAGCCACGGCCACCCAGAGCTCGTCCCGCGACGGCAGGGTGAAGTGGATGGCATCCTCCGGTGGGGTCTCCACCGGATGGATACGGGCATAAGAGGTGATGAACACGAAACGCAGCTCGTCCTCCAACCGACGCAACAGGTCGTGGATCTCCCGGCCGCAGTAGAGATCCACCTCGGCGTCCAGGGAAGAGCCGATGCCGCCGGCCACGCGCAGCCGTTCCAGCTCCCTGGCCACCGCGTCGCGCACCGCCGTCACCTGCTGCCAGAAGGCGAGATCCTGCGTCGCCTCCTCCGGCAGCGGTGGCAGGGAATACCAGGTTTCGAGGAACACCGACTCACCGCGTTCCCCTGGCATGTGCCCCCAGATCTCCTCGGCAGTGAAGCTGAGGATCGGTGCCAGCCAGCGGGTCATCGCCTCCAGCGCATGGTACATGGCACTCTGGGCGGAGCGGCGGGCGATGCTGTTCTGCGGGGTAGTGTATTGCCGGTCCTTGATCACATCCAGGTAGAAGCTGCCCAGATCCACCGAACAGAAGTTGTGGATTTTCTGGTAGATGAGATGGAACTCGAACGCCTCGTAGGCCGCCTCCACCTCCTCCTGCAGCTGGCTGGTCCTGGCCAGCAGCCAGCGGTCCAGTGCCAGCAGGTTGCCCGGCGCCAGCAGGTTGAGAGCCGGATCGAAGTCGTGCAGGTTGGCCAGCAGGAAGCGGGCGGTGTTGCGGATGCGCCGGTAGGCGTCGCTGGTGCGTTTCAGGATCTCGTCGGAGACGCTCATCTCGCCGCGGTAGTCGGTGGCCGCCACCCAGAGACGCAGAATGTCGGCCCCCAGGCTGTTCACCACCTTCTGCGGCGCAACCACGTTGCCTTTCGACTTGGACATCTTCTGGCCCCGGGAATCCACAGTAAAGCCATGGGTCAGCACCGATCTGTACGGGGGAAGCCCGCGCATCGCCACCGAGGTGAGCAGTGACGACTGGAACCAGCCGCGATGCTGATCGGACCCCTCCAGATAGAGATCCGCCGCCGGAAATCCGGTCAATCCTTCCCGCCGCTCCAGAACCGCATAGTGGGAGACGCCGGAGTCGAACCAGACATCCAGGGTGTCGGTCACCTTGTCGTACTGTTCCGCCTCGTCGCCCAGCAGCTCAGCCGGATCCAGCTCGAACCAGGCGTCGATCCCGCGCTGCTCCACCCGCTGCGCCACCTCTTCGATGAGCCGCCCGGTGTCGGGGTGCAGCTCGCCGCTCTGTCTGTGGACGAACAGGGCGATGGGCACGCCCCAGGTGCGCTGGCGCGAGATGCACCAGTCGGGACGGTTGCGTACCATCCCGTCGATGCGCGCCTCGCCCCACTCCGGCATCCAGCGGGTCTGCCTGATAGCCCGCAGCGCCGCCTCGCGCAGACCGTTCTGCTCCATGCTGATGAACCACTGCGGCGTGGCGCGAAAGATGATCGGTGTCTTGTGGCGCCAGCAGTGGGGATAGCTGTGGGTGATCTCCTCCTCGTGAACCAGCTTGCCGCCCGCCCGCAGCAGCTCGACGATGCGATCGTTGGCCTTGAGCACGAATTCGCCGGCAAACAGTTCGGTATCCGGCAGAAACACCCCGTTGGCGTCCACCGGGTTCTCCACCTTGAGGTGGTAACGGCTGCCTACCACATAGTCATCCTGGCCGTGGCCGGGAGCGATGTGCACCATGCCGGTACCGGCATCCAGGGTGACATGGTCGCTCAGCACCACCGGCACCTCCCGCTCATAGAAGGGGTGGGCCAGCTTCAGCCCCTCCAGCTCGGCCCCCAGGCAGGTGCCGATCACCCGGTAGTCACCCAGCAGCCAGCGATCGGTGACCTGTTTCAGCAGCGGCTCGGCGATCAACAGCCGCTCGGTGCCATGTTCACCCACGCCAGCGCACTGGATCAGGCCATAGACCACCTCCGGATTGACCGCCACCGCCTGGTTGGCCGGCAGGGTCCAGGGGGTGGTG
>JALSRO010000063.1 GCA_026984715.1 Chromatiales bacterium
CTACTGGGCGGTATGGTCTCATCCACCGCGGTTACTCTGAGTTTCTCCCGGATGGGGAGGGGAAGCATGCTCTACCGGTTGCTCGCGGCGGGCGTGATAGCGGCGTCGGCGACCATGTTTCCCCGTATTCTGTTGGAGGTGATGGTGGTCAATCCATCCCTGTTGCCACAGCTGCTGCCGCCCCTCGGGGTAATGACGGTGGTTTCCTACGGTGGCGCCTACTGGTCCTGGTCCCGCCAGAAGGTGAACAGCGAGATAGTGGAGCCCCCGCTGCGCAATCCGTTCGAGCTGCTCCCCGCATTGCAGTTCGGCTTGCTGCTGGCGGTGATAATGCTGTTGTCGAAAGCGGCGTATGTTTGGCTGGGGCAGAAGGGGATCTATCTGCTCACCATTCTCTCAAGTCTTGGGGATGTGGATGCCATTGTACTCTCGCTGGCCCGGATGGCACAGGGAGAGTTGAGTGGTGAGCTGGCGGTGCGAGCGATAGCGCTGGCGGCGATGGTAAACACCTTGGTGAAGGGGGGATTGGTGTTTGCAATTGCTGGGGGCAGGATGGGGTGGCGGGTGGCGCTGGTGTTTCTGGTCACCTTGTTCGCCGGGGCTGTGTTGCTCTTTTTCCCCTTGCCTTTCCCGCTGCCGACTGCCGGATGAACAGTTTTGGCGAGGAGTCTGTTCGGCTGCCGGATCAGCCGTTCAGCTCATGGACCAGCCGCCCTTCCAGCAGCGTATGGGTTACCCGGCCTTTCAGCTCCCAGCCAAGGAAGGGGGTGTTGTGGCCGTAACTGAGCAGGGTTTCAGGGCCGACGGTCCAGTACTGTTCGGGGTCGAAGATGCAGATGTTGGCGCTGGCGCCGTGGGAGAGGGTACCGGAGGGGATGCCGAGGATGCGGGCAGGGTAGCAGGTGAGGGTGGCGATCAGATCCGGTAGTGCCACGATGCCCTGATCGGAAAGGCGCAGGCTGAGAGGCAGCAGCGTCTCCAGACCCGAAGCACCGGGTTCAGTAGCTGCGAACGGGGCCAGTTTGGCGTCTACGTCATGGGGTTGGTGGTCGGAGCAGATGGCGGTAACCACCCCCTTTGCCAATCCCTGGCGCAGCCCCTCCTGGTCTCGCTGGGTACGCAGGGGAGGACGCAGATGGCATTGGCTGTTGAAATCGCTGATATCCATCTCTGTGAGGTGCAGGTGGGGGATGGCGACGCTGGCGCTTACCGGCAGTCCGTCGAACTGCGCCCGGCCGATCATCTGAACGGCCCTGGCGGTGGAGAGCGGGCCGATGTGGGTTCGGGCGCCCGTCCGATCCACCAGTGTGAGCAGCCGGGCCACCTCCAGTGTTTCGGCGAACTCCGGGATACCCGGAAGGCCGAGGCGGGTGCTGACCGCTCCTTCGTGGGCGCAGCCGGCAGTGGCCAGCCAAGGATCCTGCGGCCGCAGCAACAGGGTCAGGTCGTGGCTGGCAGCATACTCCATGGCGCGGCGCAGTACCTCGGTGTTGCTGATGGGGTGTTCGGCGTTGCTGAAGGCGATACAGCCGGCCTGACTGAGGATCACCATCTCGCAGATCTGCTCTCCCCGCAGACCGGGAGTGATGGCGCCGATGGGGAGTACCCGGGTTCTTCCACAGAGTTCTGCCAGCTCCCGGATCAGGTTGGCCACAGCCGGGGTGTCGGTTACGGGATCGGTGTCCGGCGGGCAGCACAGTGTCGTGACTCCACCTGCAGCCGCTGCGGTGGTCTCGGTGTCGATATTCCCCTTGTGACTCTGGCCGGGTTCACGCAGTCTGGCCTGCAGATCCACCAGCCCGGGGCAGACGATCGAACCGCTGGCATCTATCTCCCGGTCGGCGGAGAACCCTTCCGGGGTAACGCCGACAGAGGTGATGCGTCCTCCCTCGATACAGAGATCGGCAATCATGTCGATGCCGTTCGCCGGGTCGATGACACGGCCACCGTGAATGCGCAGCTTCATGACTGTTCCCCCATGTCACCGAAGCGGTTGCCCATGATTATGGACATGATTGCCATGCGGATCGCTATGCCGTTGCTGACCTGCTCGAGGATTACCGACTGTGGGCCGTCGGCCACTTCCGAGCTGATCTCCACTCCCCGGTTGATGGGCCCCGGATGCATGACGATAGCATCGGGTTTGGCGAAGGCCAGCTTCTCGGGGGTGAGGCCGTAGAGTTCAAAATATTCCCGTTCGCTGGGGATCAGGGCCCCTGTCATGCGTTCACGCTGCAGGCGCAACATGATGATGACATCTACGTCTGCCAGCCCCGCAGGGAGATCGTGATAGACATGCACGCCCAGGTTTTCCACTTTTCGGGGCAATAGTGTCTGTGGTCCGATGACGCGGACCTCCTGCACCCCCAGTGTAGTGAGCGCGTGGATCTGGGAACGGGCTACGCGGGAGTGCATGATATCCCCCACGATAGCTATGCGTAGGTCGGCGAATGCCCCCTTGTGGCGGCGGATGGTGAACATATCGAGCATCGCCTGGGTGGGGTGGGCATGGCTGCCATCACCGGCATTGATTACGCGGATATGGGGTGCAACGTGGCGGGCGATGAAGTGGGCGGCGCCGCTCTGGGCGTGGCGCACGATGAACATATCGCAGTGCATCGCCTCCAGGTTGCGCAACATGTCCAGCAGACTCTCCCCCTTGGTGGTGGCGGAGGAGTTGATATTGATATTGAGAACATCGGCTGACAATCTTTTGGCCGCCAGTTCGAAAGTGGTGCGGGTACGGGTGCTCGGCTCGAAGAAGAGATTGGCGATGGTGCTGCCACGCAGCAGGGGAACCTTCTTTATACTGCGGTTGCCCACCGCGGTGAAGTTCTCCGCATGGTCCAGGATCTCTGTCAGCAGTTGACGCTTCACTCCTTCAGTTGTGAGGAAATGGCGCAGTCTGCCACTCTCGTCGATCTGGATATCACGTTGGATCATGGCTTTATGGCTGGGATTTCGCGTTCGAGCCGGACCAGGCGAAATGGCTCCGGCCCCTCCAGTTTGATCTGCTGGTTGGCGTCCAGCTCCAGGTGCATTCCAGTGATGGTGGGTTCGATAGGCAGTTCCCGCCCGGAGCGATCCACCAGTACAACCAGGGCCACCGAAGCGGGGCGGCCATAGTCGAAGATCTCGTTGAGGGCGGCGCGCACGGTACGACCGGTCTGCAGTACGTCGTCCACCAGGATGATGTGGCGGTTCTCGACGGTTACCGGCAGCCGGGAGGGCTTGACCTGGGGATGGACGCCGATGCGGGTGAAATCATCACGATAGAAGGCGATGTTCAGTGTTCCCAGCGGATCTTCCAGCTTCAAATCGTGGTGCAGCCGTTGCGCAATCCATACCCCCCCGGTGTGGATGCCGATCATCAAAGGTTTGTCGATGCGGCGCTGCTGCAGGTAGTGCTTCAACCGGGACGAGATCTCCCCCAGCAGCCCGGTTACATCCAGTTCACTCATCTGTTGTTCTGCTCCAGCCAGCTTTGCAGGATCAGTTGCGCTGCCAGTTTGTCGATTGCCTGCTTATGATACTGCCCTGTGCCGTGGGTTTCAGCAAGAATCTGTTCCGCTTCCTGCGAGCTGAGGCGTTCATCGGCATAGCTGACCGGAAGGCCGAAGCGGCCCCTCAATTGGTTGGCAAAACGGCGTGCGGATCGGGTCATGGGCTGTTCCTCTCCATCCAGGTGCAGCGGAAGACCCACCACCAGCTGGTTGGGGCGCCACTCTGCCAGCAGCTCGTGAATGGTGTTCCAGTCCGGTCGGCCATTACGGTTCTGCAGGGTCGTCAGCCCGCGGGCCGTGCAGGTGAGGGTTTCGCCGATGGCGATGCCGATGCGCCGGGTTCCATAGTCGAAGCCCAGGATACAACCCGCGTCAGGCATGACCTATATCGCTGGAGAGCAGTGAAAGATCGACCCCCAGCAGGGTTGCGGCCGCTTCCCAGCGCTGCTCTGCCGCTGTTTCGAAGATGATTTTGCTATCCACCGGGCCGCTCAACCAGCTGTTGGCAGCCAGTTCGCTCTCCAGTTGTCCTCCGCCCCAGCCTGCGTACCCCAGTGCTACCAGGTATCTTTCCGGCCCCCTGCCTTTGGCAATGGCCTCGATGATATCATGGGAGGTGGTTACACTGATCTCGTCACTGACGCGGAGGGTGGACGCCCATTGGCCTGCGGGTTGATGGATGACGAACCCCTGCTCTGGGTGAACCGGGCCGCCTGAATATACTGGTTGACTGGTGCGCTTCGGGTCATCGGTATCGATCTTCATGGAGTGGAACAGATCACCCAGCGTGATCTCCGACTTCCTGTTGATGACGATCCCGAGTGTCCCATCTTCGTTGTGTTCGCAGATGTAGGTGACGGTGCGCACAAAGTTGGGATCCGCCAGTGCCGGCATGGCGATTAGGAAGTGGTTGGTCAGGTTGGTCTGTTGCATGGGTTTCAGCGCGTCTGTAGCTGGTTGTTGTTCTCGAACACCCAGGTACGGGTGATGTGCAGTACATCGAAATCCTTACGGATGTGCTCCGGAAAAGGAGCAAACGGTGCTGCCAGGGTTACGATGCGAATGGCGGCGTCGTCGAGGATCTTCTGGCCGGAAGAGTGAAGCAGGTCGATCCGTTTCACGCTGCCGTCGGCATTGATCACCACGTCGAGCAGCAGCCGGCCATTGAGCCCTCGCCGCTTGGCTTCATCCGGATAGTTGAGGTTGCCGATGCGTTCCACTTTGGCGCGCCACGCGTCCATGTAGGCGGCATACTTGTATTCACGGGTGTTGGCATTCAGGTGTTTCTCCCGTGGCAGCTTGGCCAGGGTCTCCTTGAGCTGGCGGATCTCTGCATCCAGGCTCGCCAGCTCCTTGCTGCTCTCAACCAGCTGGGCGGCGGTGA
>JALSRO010000064.1 GCA_026984715.1 Chromatiales bacterium
TACCCTGATCGGGGAGCGTTTCGGCACCGACAATGTGCCGGACAAACCCCGCATCTACAAAACCAAGGCCAAGAATGCCCAAGAGGCCCACGAAGCGATCCGGCCCACGTCGGTAAGGCATCTTCCGGAAAGCATCAAGAGCCATCTGAGCGCCGAACAGTATAAACTGTACAACCTGATCTGGAAGCGAACCATCGCCTGCCAGATGGTCCACGCCACCATCGATACGGTCGCAGTGGATCTGCAGGCGGGAGAGCCTGGCAACCTGTTCCGCGCCACCGGCTCCACCATCGTAAACCCCGGTTTCATGGCGGTCTATCAGGAAGGAAAGGACGACGCCAGAAAGGGAGGGGAAGAGAAGGAACGCCTTCTGCCCCCGCTCAGCAAAGGGGATGAAGTCAAGCTGCGTGCCATCCGCCCCGAGCAACACTTCACCGAGCCGCCGCCGAGATACACGGAGGCCAGCCTGGTCAAGGCCCTGGAGGAGTACGGTATCGGTCGGCCATCCACCTACGCCAGCATCATCTCCACCCTGCAGAATCGAGAATATGTGGAGATGGATCGGAAACGGTTTGTCCCCACCGATGTAGGCCGGGTGGTCAACAAGTTCCTTACCGAACACTTCACCCGTTACGTGGACTACAACTTCACTGCCAATCTGGAAGACGAGCTGGATGAGGTGTCACGCGGTGAGCGGGAGTGGATCCCCCTGATGCGGGAGTTCTGGACGCCATTTATCGAGTTGGTAAAGGAGAAGGAGACCAGTGTCAGCCGTAAGGATGTCACCCAGGAAGAGATGGATGAAGCCTGCCCGAAATGTGGCAAACCGCTGGCAATCCGCCTCGGCCGGCGTGGACGCTTCATCGGCTGCACCGCCTACCCGGAGTGTGACTACACCCGGAACCTGAACGGAGACACAGAGCCCAGTGAACCGGAAACGGTCGAGGGGCGCAACTGCCCGGAGTGTGGCTCGGCGCTGATAATCCGGCAGGGTCGCTATGGAAAGTTCATCGGCTGCAGCAACTATCCAAAATGCAAATATATCGAACCGCTGGAGAAACCGGAGGACACCGGCGTCCCCTGCCCCCAATGTAACAAGGGCACGCTGTTCAAGCGCAAATCCCGTTCCGGGAAAATATTCTACTCCTGCTCTAAATACCCGGATTGCAGCTACGCAATCTGGAACGAGCCGGTCGAAGAGCCTTGCCCCAAATGTGGCTGGCCCATACTCACCATCAAGACCACCAAACGGCGAGGCACGGAAAAGGTCTGTCCGCAAAAGGAGTGCAGCTTTGCTGAGCCTTACGAGGCGGAGGAGATGGCGAATACGGGGTGAAACACTCGACCCTGAACTCTCCCCTCTTTCCCGTCCGCATGGCAGCGCATATCATGCATCGCGGCGGCGTCATCGCCTACCCCACCGAGGCGGTCTTTGGCCTGGGTTGTGACCCGTTGAACCGAGTGGCGGTGGATCGCCTGCTGAGCATCAAACAGCGCCCTGCCGGCAAGGGGTTGATCCTGATCGCGGCCGAACTCTCCCAGCTGTATCCTTTCATCCTTGAACTGGATCGGAAGCAACGGCAGCGTCTGGAGCAGAGTTGGCCGGGGGCAGTCACCTGGACGGTCCCCCCCCGCCCGGGTGCTGCCCCCTGGCTGCGTGGCAACCACGACACACTCGCCGTCAGGGTAACGGCTCACCCGGTTGCAGCCGCCCTGTGCCGCATTTTTGGAGGCGCGATCGTGTCCACCAGCGCCAACCCTGCCAGCCGGAAACCGGCCCGCAGCGCCCTGGCCACACGCCGTTACTTCGCCGCACAACTGGACTTTATCCTCCATGGAGCAGTGGGTTGCAATAGAAATCCAAGCAAAATCTGCAGCCTGCGTGATGGGAGGGTGCTACGCCCCGCCTAGGAGATACCATGTCACCGTCTCGACAACCCCACCCATCCAGCCGGCTCGGAATCATTTCGTTACTGACCGGCATCGCAGGCTCCGCCATCGCCTATCTTGGGCTCTGGCTCGAATCCGACATGATTGGACTCGCCGGTTTCAGCATCGTCACCATCGCCGTACTCGGTGCCGTTGGCGCCTTGCTCTGGAATCTGATCTGGGTCATCCATACCCGTCACCAGAAGGGGGACAGCTGAACCTGCTGTCTTGGAGTAGCAGGCAAATAACCAGCAGGTTATGGCCGGATAGCTTCCGGAACGCGCCGGATCGAGGCAGAAGACGTAGGTTTACGAGAGCAAACCGCCACTTCCCTATGCAGATACGGCAGATCTCGGGAATACGCGGAGCAAATACGCTCTGGATAGCGATGAAACGGCTCGATTACCGCTGTTCCCCAGCCGGCTTGCGCAGACGGATCCCCAGCTCGCGCAGCTGGGCATCACTGACCCCGGAGGGGGCCTGGGTGAGCAGGCAGTTGGCGCTCTGGGTCTTGGGAAAGGCCATTACGTCGCGGATGGAGCTGGCGCCGGACATAAGCATCACCAGCCGATCCAGTCCGAAGGCGACGCCGCCGTGGGGCGGGCAGCCGTATTTGAGGGCGTCCAGCAGGAAGCCGAACTTGTCGCGCGCCTCCTGTTCACCGATCCCCAGCGCACGGAAGACGCTCTCCTGGACCTCCTCCCGGTGGATACGCATGGAGCCACCGCCCAGCTCGGTGCCGTTGAGGATCATATCGTAGGCGCGGGAGCGGCAGGCGGCGGGATCGCTCTCCAGCAGCTCCAGATGCTCCTCCTTCGGCGAGGTGAAGGGGTGATGCAGAGAGTACCAGCGCTGCTCCTTGCCATCCCACTCGAACATGGGGAAATCCACCACCCACAGCGGGCGCCACCCCTCCTCCACCAGACCACAGTCGTGCCCCAGCCTGACCCGCAACGCGCCCAGGGACTCGTTGACCACGCTGGCCTTGTCGGCGCCGAAGAAGATCAGATCCCCCGCCTCTGCGCCGGTGCGGGCCATGATGCCGTCGATGGCGGCATCCGGCAGGAATTTGAGGATCGGGGACTGCAGCCCTTCGCGCCCCTTGTCCGGGTCGTTCACCTTGATATAGGCCAGACCCCGGGCGCCGTAGAT
This sequence comes from Chromatiales bacterium, assembly GCA_026984715.1. Taxonomy (GTDB): domain Bacteria; phylum Pseudomonadota; class Gammaproteobacteria; order Thiohalospirales; family Thiohalospiraceae; genus DRMK01. Next base: position 3,082 of record JALSRO010000064.1, read on the forward strand.
GCCGACGAACCTGGTGTATTCGTCGATATCCTTGCGTGATAGCTTGCTCCCCTGCGGCAGGCGCAGCGCGGCGACCCGCCCCGCCGGATCGCTGGCCGGCCCGGAGAACACCTTGAACTCCACATCCACCAGCAGATCGCCGATATCCACCAGCTCCAGCGGGATTCGCAGATCCGGCTTGTCGGAGGCAAACCGCTGCATCGCCTCGGCGTAGGTCATGCGCGGGAAGGGGTCCGGCAGCTGCACGTCGAGCACTCGCCGGAACAGCTGGCGCATCATCCCCTCCATCATGGCCATGATCTGCTCCTCGTCCATGAATGAGGTCTCGATATCCAGCTGGGTGAACTCCGGTTGGCGATCGGCGCGCAGATCCTCGTCCCGGAAGCAGCGCACGATCTGGTAGTAGCGGTCCAGACCGGACATCATCAGCAGCTGCTTGAACAGTTGTGGCGACTGCGGCAGGGCGAAGAAACTCCCCTGGTGGGTGCGACTCGGCACCAGATAGTCGCGGGCCCCCTCCGGCGTGGCGCGGGTCAGCATCGGGGTCTCGATATCCATGAAGCCGTTGTCGTCGAGAAAGTTGCGCAGCACCCGCACCACCTCGGAGCGCAGCTTCAGACGCTCCAGCATCTGTGGGCGGCGCAGATCGATGTAACGGTAGCGCAGGCGCAGCTCCTCGGAGACCTCGTCATCCTCGATATCCAGCTGAAACGGCGGGGTCTCGGCGCTGTTGAGGATCTCCAGCTGCCTGCCCAGCAGCTCTACCTGGCCGGTGGGCATGTCGGGATTCTCGGTCCCCTCCGGCCGGATGCGCACCTTGCCGGTGACCCGCAGCACATATTCACTGCGCACCTTCTCCGCGGTGGCAAAGGCGGCTTCGGCATCAGGATCGAACACCACCTGCAGCAACCCCTCCCGATCACGCAGATCGATAAAGATCACTCCACCGTGATCCCGGCGGCGGTGAACCCAGCCACTGACGGTTATCTCGCCATCGATATCCGCCGCGCGGATCTCTCCACAATAATGGGTACGCATCTCTGCCCCTTGTAGTTATTGATATGAATAAAAAACATAACTACTCAGCGAGTAGTCAACGGTTTGTATAACTGCCCGGATTACTTCCGAAACGCGTCAGACCCAAGGCGGGAAATGTGAGTTTCCAAGAGTAAATGAGCATTTCCCAACGCAGAGATGGTGCACTTCAGGAGCAATCCAGTCACCAAAAAACGGGCATGGTACGACCTGTAACACGCCCGCGCAACTCGCGTTGGTAAATCAATCGGGACAGGCCGGGCAGGAGGTATTCGCCCCACACGGAGCAGGCGACTCGCTCTTCGGCTTGTCGCCAGCGATGTTTTTCTTGTTGCCGGACTTGAAGTCGGTCTCGTACCAGCCGCCGCCGCTGAGCCGGAAGCCGGCCGCCGAGATCAGCTTTTTCAGCTCCGGCTTGCCGCACTCCGGGCACTCCTTGAGCGGTTCATCACTCATCTTCTGCATCGCTTCCAGTTTGTGGCCACAACTCTGGCACTGATATTCGTAGATCGGCATATGCAAGCTCTCCTGTTAATCCGAATATGCGTTAACATAGGGCCGCAACAGACCCATTTCAACACTGAATCCGATATAATACCAGATGCGCTATCGCGATCACTTCCCCGACACCTCCGCCGGACGCGACCTGAAGGCCATCCGCTCCCTGTTCCCCTATCTGTGGCAGTACCGGGGCAGGGTGATCCTGGCGTTCGGCCTGCTGATCCTGGCCAAGGTGGCCAACGTCGGCGTCCCA
>JALSRO010000065.1 GCA_026984715.1 Chromatiales bacterium
GGCGGCATCCGCTCCCGATTCGGTCAGATCGAACAGCCCATCGTTGTCACTGTCGAGATCCAGAGTATCAGCAACCCCGTCCCCGTCGGTATCCACCCGGCCTTCGCCTTCGGCCACATCCGGAATGCCATCGTTGTCATCGTCGATATCCACGATATCGAGGACTCCATCCTGGTCGTGATCGGCATCCAGGCAAACCTGGTTGGCGCTGTCAGGAATGCAGGGATCTGCATTGGCAGGATCCTGCTGATCAGGAACGCCATCATCGTCGGCATCCCGGGTCGCTGAGTCCAGTGCATCAATGAACTTGTCCCCATCACGGTTTGCAGGCTGCGCGGTATCGCCCCCCGTTTCGGTACCGTCGTCGATTCCATCACCGTCACTGTCCCTGTCATGGGGATCTGTTCCCAGCACGGCTTCCACTGCATCCGGCAAACCGTCACCGTCGCTGTCCACCGGCGGGTTCGGGCAACCCTTCCCGTCCACGCCGTAACCCTGGTCGCCCTGGCCGGGGCAGCTGTCGTCCAGATCCATCACCCCGTCACCGTCGGCATCGGTGGCCGGGTTCGGGCAACCCTTCCCGTCCACGCCGTAACCCTGGTCGCCCTGGCCGGGGCAGCTGTCGTCCAGATCCATCACCCCGTCACCGTCGGCGTCGGTGGCCGGGTTCGGGCAACCCTTCCCGTCCACGCCGTAACCCTGGTCGCCCTGGCCGGGGCAGCTGTCGTCCAGATCCATCACCCCGTCACCGTCGGCGTCGGTGGCCGGGTTCGGGCAACCCTTCCCGTCCACACCGTAGCCCTGGTCGCCCTGGCCGGGGCAGCTGTCATCCAGATCCATCACCCCGTCACCGTCGGCGTCGGTGGCCGGGTTCGGGCAACCCTTCCCGTCCACGCCGTAGCCCTGGTCGCCCTGGCCGGGGCAGCTGTCGTCCAGATCCATCACCCCGTCACCGTCGGCATCGGTGGCCGGGTTCGGGCAACCCTTCCCATCCACGCCGTAACCCTGGTCGCCCTGGGCGGGGCAGCTGTCATCGATGTCTTCGACCCCATCACCATCGCTGTCCAGCGAGCATCGATTCAGATCGTCCTCGCTCCCCGAGACGACGACCACCAGCCGGTAGCCATCGATTCTGGAAGGACGAACCGCTTTTCTGACCTCTTCCCCTCCGACAAATCTGACGCCTACCACATAGGCGGTCTCGGGATCGATACCGCCGAAATGGGCGTACGGATCCCCTTGGCTGCCGCGCCCCATTCCTCCATTGATCTCACGTACCCCGGAAACCGGCTTCATGCTGCAGTCATAGAGACGCACGGTGGCACCAATAGCGCTGCGACTACCGATAGTTGCACCGACCCGAAGATAGCTCCCAACCTCGCCCTCGTTGCGCCACAGCTGGGAAACCTCCCCGCTACGGTTGACGAGCAGATCCAGATCCCCGTCACGATCGTAATCGGCAAACGAGCCCCCTGTCGATGGACCGGTGGCGTCGATCCCAAGGTTGCCGAGGGTGAAGGAGAACCCTCCGTTGTTCAGGTACAGATGGCCACTGTCCGCGCCCCGGGCGCTGAAAAAGATATCTTCGTCACCATCGTTGTCCACATCGCCGCAAGCCACGCCGGCATAGCTTCCAGTGAAGATCTGCCTGCGGGCAAACCGACTGCTGGCTTCACCCGTCTGCTCAAAGACACCCAGTGTTCCTGCATCGGTCCGGACCAGATCGAAATCGCCATCTCCATCGAAATCACAGAATGCGGCTCCTCCTTTCTGGTCATTGAGGGAAATCTCGTTGATGGAGTCGTTGCGAGTGAACACGCCATGGTCGTTGACGAACAGGTCCGCCTCGGCATCATTGTCCCGTGTGCCTGGTCTCCGGACGTAGAAGTCCACGTCCCCGTCCACATCGAAGTCTGTTACTGCCAGATACTCGCCGTTCACCTTCCCCTTGTGGATATCGGTGAACCGGGCATCGTCGAGAGTTCCATCTTCGTTCAGATAGATGCGCAGGCCGGCGTCGTCGTTCTCTATCAACAGATCGAGATCACCGTCCGCGTCGTGATCGATCCAGGCCATTCCCTCGGAGTTCTCCGGACTGAGTCGGGCTGCAGTGGTGAACCCGGAGCTGTTATCGGCGCCATTTCGGTAGATGACGATCAAGCGGGGGGAGTTTACAGCCAGATCCACCTTGCCATCATTGTCGAAATCTCCCCACACCACGGAACGGGCCGGTCTCGCATCGGTAAAGGTGTGCACGTGCTCGAAGCCTCCGCTACACCCACCCCCTGCGGTTCTGCGCTGCTGATAGAGCAGGGTCCCGTCATCGCTGTTGATGGCTGCGTCCAGACAGCCGTCACCAGTGAAATCGGCCCAGGCGACTCCTCCCTCCTTGCTGCCGATAGCGCCGGGCAATCCATTGGCAGCCAGTTTGAAGTCCGCCCGGGCAGCCCCAACGGGAACCGTCAAGACAACGGCCAGTGCGACCACTACCCAAGAGAAGGATCGGAATCTACAGCATGGAAGGGGGGGTACCGCCGCCCATACGGCGTGTCCCGATTTGGTTCCTTGAAAAGGGTCGTTACGCATGATTGAGACTCCATTTGTTATTTCTGACGCAATCCTGATTGCCTCATCGCCACCGCCACGAGCAGCGATCGCCGCCGATGCGATAACCCGTTCTCTGGGAAAGAATCAATTAAACCGAGGAGAAAACGGCAACCGGTCGTGATACCGGTTGCGCGGCAGAATGAAGGTGGCGTTGTCCCATCCGTGCCATCTTGCCTGCGCATACCAGCCGGAACGCAGGCAGCCGATTCCATTACTCCCTCTCCCTGTAACTTGTCATCTAGGTTATCTAGCGAAGCAACTGTCGCTAAAAGTATACACAAGCGCAGGAAATGTCAAGAAGTTGTCAACCAGGCAAAAACATCGTGGATTCGGCAACCGGGCAGCACCAAGGAGTAAATATATAAGTAGCGGGAAAAGAATGGTTCTCCCTTCCCTGTGAGAGAGGAGTCACCCTTCTTCCGCGTCAATAAACCGTCTACCCGAGAGAGAGGATGCACACTGGACGGCTGCCGATGACATCAGTCCAGTGTGCGGTATAGCCAAAACTATTTACCTCTCTCGCGGAACTCCACCCTGCGGTTTAGGCGTCTCCCTGCTGCGGTGTCGTTGGTTGCAACTGGATTGCTTTCGCCGAATGCACGCATCTCCAGGCGACTGCGCGAAATCCCCTTGGAAACCAGATAGTCGATCACCGCCTGCGCCCTCCTCTCGGACAACGCCTGATTGTAGGCATCGCTACCGCGGCTGTCAGTATTGCCCTGTACCTCCACCTGGGCTGAGGGAACTCGCTGCAACTCTGCAACCACTCTATCCAGAGTATTCTGCGCTGTGGGGGTCAACGCAGCGGAGTCGGTATCGAAGTAGACGATACCCAACTCACCCAACTCGACCACCGGAGCCGGTGCCGGTTTGGGTGCAACGGGTTTGGGAGGGGTAACGGGTGCGGGCACCGGTTCCGGTTGAGGTGCTGGAGCCGGTGCCGGCGCCGGCTCCTCGCTGCCGCCAAAACGTTTCAACAGACTCAGAGCAAGCAGTTGAGAGTCGGTATCGTAATAGTCCAGCTCACCCCGAAGTGCAAACCCGTTACGGAACGCAAACTCCAACCCGGCCCCAACCATGGCATGGGTATCGTGTAACCGCTTGTAGGGGAGATCTGTATCGTTTTCCATCTTGCCGAACCCGAGACGGCCAAACAGGCCCAGCCCCTCATGGGCCTCTCGCTGCTTGAGCAGGTAGTAGAGGGCGCTGAGCCCGTAGTCCTTATAGCCGACAGTTCCACCCGAGATGGCGGGATCGGTCGAACCGATCTTTGCCTCACCCAGATCGCTGTAATACCCCTCGATGCTGAAGCGCTTCGACCAATCATAGCCGAGGAACAGCTTGCCGCCACTGCTTCGGGTATCCTCGTTGGTATATGCAGTGGTGTTGGGATCCGGCTTCAATTCGGAGATTCCGCCCCCAAGGCCTCCATACCAGCGGCTCTGGAACTTCGACTGGGCGTTGGCAGAAGGAGAGAGCACGAACATCAGCACGCTCCCGGCCATCACCAGGGCCACACTGCGAATCACTGTCTTGGATGTACGCGATGCTCTTCTGCGGCTTCCACCCGCCAGATAGACCAGAGCAAGAAGCAGCAGTAACGGGAACACCGGATCGATGGTCCTGTTGTTGCTGAGAGTACAACCAAGACCACCATCCAGGCCGGTCTCCAGACGCGGAGGCTCTTGCGGAGCCGCGGGAGCATTGGCCTCCCGATAATCGGGTGTCCCATCACCATCACTGTCAGGTGGAACCAACCCCCCGGCCGTCAGGCCAGTCGCCAGCCCATTCGCGTCGACAGTAATAGCTCCGCCGCTGCCGCTACCAACCAGGCCGTTGCCGTCCGGGTCGCTACCGCCAGCCTCGATAACGTCATCGATACCATCAGCATCGGAATCGAGGTCGCGGAAATCGGGTGTACCGTCACCATCGGTATCCGGTGGCAACAATCCGCCGGCAGAAAGTGCCGTTGCAATGCCGACACCGTTGACCGGCAGCCCGCTCCCGGCTCCGCTGCCAACCAGCGCGTTGGAGTCCGGATCGCTACCCCCTGCCTCGATGACATCGGTAATGCCGTCATTGTCGCTGTCCAGGTCACGGAAATCGTCCACACCATCACCATCGGTATCCACCGGAACGCCACCGTTGTAGTTGACCACGGCTGCGGAGCTGTCCACATCCTCCAGGCTGTTCACCAGGCCGTTGGCGCCCACCGGATTGTTGCTGATGTCGATACGGCCGGCAGCGGTGATGGTCAG
>JALSRO010000066.1 GCA_026984715.1 Chromatiales bacterium
CCCCACGGAGGCGGCTTCGGTAGGGGCAATCGGCGCCATGCTGCTGGCGGCAGGGCAGCGCAGGTTCAATTCGGCGATGTTGCGGGAGGTGATGCGCACCACTCTACAGGTCACCAGCATGGTGTTCCTGATCTTCATCGGTGCCTCGATCTTTTCACTGGTGTTTCGCGGCTTCGGCGGGGATGAGGCAGTGGAACGGCTGCTCACCAATCTACCGGGCGGAACCTTCACCGCCATGCTCGCGGTAATGCTGATCATGTTCCTGTTGGGCTTCATCCTGGATTTCATCGAGATCACTTTCGTGGTGGTCCCCATCGTGGGCCCCATTCTGCTCACCATGGGGCTCGACCCGGTATGGCTGGGGGTGATGATTGCCATCAACCTGCAGACCTCGTTCCTCACCCCACCATTCGGTTTCGCACTTTTCTACCTGCGCGGCGTAGCCCCGGCGGAGGTCCGGACGATCCAGATCTACCGCGGTGTGATGCCGTTTATCGTCATCCAGCTGCTGACCCTGGGGGCACTCTCCATCTGGCCCGAGCTGGCCACCTGGCTCCCGGAACAGATCTATGGCGGATGAGGGGGTAGTGACGATGGACGGTGGCAGCTCATGAATCGGCGTCTGGACGGCATCGACCGGCGAGCTCCTCCAGCCGCTCCAGAACGGGGATGGTGGCAAGCTGCCCCTGAACCTCGACGCGCGCCGCAACCGCTTCGCTGCCGGCTTTCGACTGCAGGAGGGTAAGCTCGCTCTCGCGCACCTGGATGAGATGAGGAATCCCCTGCAACAGAAGTGCGTAGAAATCCACCGCACCATCCCTGGAGAGGGTGTGAAGAATGGCGACCCGGCTGCTCCCGCCTGGTTGCGGTGACGGCTCCCCCACCACTGCTTCGAACGAGATCAACGGAACGGTGGTGAAACGCCACTCCACCACTCCAATACCACCGCGGGGAAGACCCTCCAGTACCCTGACCTGGGCAACTGGAAGCACCTCTGCAACCGTAACGCTGGGAAGTAACAGCTTGCGTCCCTGAAGCGGCATCAGCAGACAACGAATAGTGCCACGACGTTGCCCCATTGCCCATGCGCTCTCTCCCATCTCATCGCTCCTGTTTTGTCCGGCCGGGAGGCTGCAGCCGCTGCAGCTGTTCCAGCAGTTCCTCTTCCCGGTAGGGTTTGTTCATGTAGATCTCTACCCCCAGGGCCGTCGCTTTCTGGCGATGTTTGGCGCCGCTGCGGGAGGTTATCATGATTATCGGAACATCTTTCAACCGGGCATCGTTACGGATATAGCGGGCCAGTTCATAACCGTTCATGCGCGGCATCTCGATATCCAGCAGGATCACCTCAGGGTGCTGCTCTTCCAACACCGAAATCGCCTCCACACCATCCTTTGCGGTCGACACCTGCATTCCGTGCCGTTCGAGAAACTGGGTCATAACACAGCGGACCGTGATGGAGTCGTCCACCACCAGCACCCTGCGCGGGGTGCGCCCGCGCACCGCAGGAGGCCGGACCGATCCCCGGTACCTTTTTGCGGAATCGATCAGAGCTGCGAGATCCAGAATCATCACCACGCTCCCATCATCGAGGATGGTTGCCCCCGGAACCCCTTTTACCCGGCTCAGCTGCGGTCCGAACGACTTCATCACGATCTCGCGCTCGCCAATCACCTTGTCCACCACCACTGCAAGACGATTTTCCGCCACACGCATCAGTACGACGGCGTAGTGCCTCTCCCTGCGATAGCGGTGCGGACGCCGGGCGCCAATCAGATCCGCCAGGATTTCGATACGGTAACTCTGCCCCATGCACTCTACGTAGGAGTCCAGCTCTCTCTCCTTGTCCCTTCCATTGATCCGTTCCCCATCGATTCGGGTTATCCCCTCGATCCCCATTGGTGGCAGAGCGTAGGTCTCGCTGTCCACCTCGACCAGAAGAGCGCTCGAGAGATAACGGATCAGCGGCAGCCGCAAGGTAAACTGCATCCCTTCCCCTTGCCAGCTACGCACCTGCAACGTTCCTCCCATCTGCCGGATCTCGTTTTTCACCACATCGAGACCAACCCCTCTCCCGGCCAGCTGGGTCACAGAGTCGGCAGTGGTGAAACCGGCCCGCTGGATGAAGCGGACCGCCTGCTCTTCGGTAAAGGGGGTGGTGGAGTGCAGGTATCCCGCCTCTATACCTTTCTGACGGATACGCTCCAGATCCAGTCCGGCGCCATCGTCACCGACCCGGATCAGCATGTCGGCACCGTGGCGTTCCAGCTGAATCGAGATCCTGCCGCTCTCTGGCTTGCCGGCATGGCGCCGTTGTGATGGGGACTCGATACCATGCACGACAGCATTGCGCAGGATGTGTTCGATGGAGGGGAGTACCCGCGCCAGCATACTGCGATCCAGCTCCTGCTCGGCCCCCTCCACATAGAGTTCCACCTGTTTGTCCAGCTCCTTGCACGCCTGCTCCACTACCCGGTGCAGTCGGGGAAGGAAACTGGAGAACTGTTGCAAGCGGGTACGGTTGAGAACCTCCTGCAGCTTGTGGGTCAGTCTGCCCTGCTCCTCCAATAGTCCTTCGGATTGCTTTATCTGCTCCGCCAGCAGCTGCTCCAGGCTGGTCAAATCGTTGAGTGATTCCATGATGCCGCGGGCCAGTGTCTGTTTGCGGGAGAAGCGATCCAGCTCCAGCGGATCGAATGTGTCACCATCCGGTTCATCGGCCTCTGCAAAGCGGGAGAACATCTGCGACTCGGTCTCCATATCCAGCCGCCGCAACTGATCGCGCAACCGCTCCACTGTCCGGTGAAGCTCTTCGATATTGTGCCGGGCCCCCTCTACCTGCTGTCCGATCCGGGAGCGGTATACGCCTGCTTCACTGGCTGCGCTGGCCATGTCGTCGATCAGATCCGCTCGCACCCTGAACTGCTCTGCATGTGGCGGGGAGATGTGGTGCAAAGAGCGGTCCGTCGCAGCCGGCACCACCGTATCCGTCTCTTTCCCTGGCGCGGGAAAACGCACGATCTGCCCGCTGTCCGATCTCCCGGGAGCCTGTTCGGGAGGCTCGTCGAGCGACAAACGAGAGGAACCGGCAACGTGTTCACGTATGCGACGGATCAGGTCGGGGGCTGCTTCGGGGGGTTCTCCCGATTTCACCCGTTCCAGCATGAACGCTAACTGGTCATGGGCTCTCCCGAGCAGTTCGAGCAACGCTTCATCCACGTCGACACGTTGTGCCGATGCCTCGCTCAACAGCGATTCGAGCACATGGCTGACATCGGCAATCGCCTCCACCCCTGCTACGCGAGCGCTCCCCTTGAGTGTGTGCAGCTCGCGCTCCAGCGCCTGCGCCACCTCTTCATCCGCTCCCTCTTCACGCCACCGTTGCAGATGGCTCTGATAACGGCCGAGGATCTCTTCACCTTCATCACAGAATACCTGCCGCAACTCCACTTCCGCCTTCTGCTGTGGGGAGAGCTGTTGCGACAGCTCTGGGGCAGGAGCCACCTCCAGCAGCTCTTCCAGTGCGTCGATACGTTCCAACAGAGAGCCCTGTTCCTCCGGTTCCGCGGCCACCCCCAGATGTGGTAGTCGAGCCAACAGCCGTTCAATGGTGTCACAGGTGTCGGAAAGGAGCTGCAACAGGCCACTCTGTGGCGGCAACTGCTGCTGGTTCAGATGGAGGATGTGTTGTTCGAGACGCCCGGTCAGTGTGGCAATGGCTATTGCCCCTGCTGTCAGAGAGCTACCGTTGAGGGTATGCAAGGCGCGCAGCAGGGACTCATCGAGCAGATCTGTCTGCTGCGCCGATTCGGCCCTGCGTACGCATCCTCTAATGGTTGCCAGGTGCTCTCCAGCCTCCCGGGAAAAGATCTCTATCAGTTCCGGATCCTGCTGTGGCTGATAGGGTGGAGGCTCTTCCCCGCTCTGCCCAACATCTCCATCGCTCTGCACCTCGGCCGCAATCTCCTCTCCGGACGGCGGCTCTGCCTCCCTGAATGAGAAGGATTCCGCTGGGGTCGAGGATGACTCCGGCCGGTCAGAGAGCTCTATCCCCCGGACACTCTCCGTACTCCCCTCCAACAACGGTTGCTCGACAGATCCTTCGCCACCGGGGGCTGTCTCCTGCTCTGTCTCCTGCTCTGTCTCCTGCTCTGTCTCCTGCTCTGTCTCCTGCTCTGTCTCCTGCTCTGTCTCCTGTTCTGTCTCCTGTTCTGTCTCCTGTTCTGTCTCCTCTGCAGTGGTTACCCGAGGTGCCAAGGCCGGTGCCATTCCGGAAGACTTGATAATCGAAGCAATGGTTCGGTCATCACCGCTCTCGTCATGCTCACCCCGCTCTGAAAAATGGGCTATGGACTCCTCCAGGGCGATGGCGGTCGGCTGCACCGGTTGCAGCAACTGCTGTGCATCTGCCTGGCCGCCAGCCACCGCATCCAGGCACAGCTCCACGGCGGTGATGAGTTCCGCCACCGCTTTCAGACCGCTCTGCTCCGGGGTTCGATTGCCGCAGGTGGCCGTATCGAGATAGTGTCGACAGCTCTGAATCAGCTTCCCGGCCTGGTGCAGTTCGAGCATCTGGAGGGCACCGCGAACGCTGTCCAGTGAAGGAAGAGCCTCCTTTCTCAGCAGATCGTCAGGAACGCTGCCAAATGCGGCCTTTACACGGTTCAGCTCCGATATGATCTCGTTGCAGGCTTCGTGGCGCAGTCTGCGATGTTCACCGTCGAGCAGAAGGTTGACCCCCATGCCGTTCCCGGCGGCCAGAGTGGCCTCATCCACCCCTCCTTTCACAATCGATTCAACCAGAAGCAGGGTCTCTGCCACCTCCATCAGACAGGGCTCATCTGCCATCCGGTG
>JALSRO010000067.1 GCA_026984715.1 Chromatiales bacterium
AGAAAAACTGGGCCTGTCCGGAGTGGGTAAAGCGTACCCCGATCTCCGCCTGCTCCTCCATGGCGAGATAGAGCGTCTGGTCGCCAATTTTGGGGGGGGGCAGATGGTAGCTGGCAACCTCTTCGATGTGGGCTGGCTTGAACAGAGGAACGACCACATACAGCAGGTAGAAGAAGATCAGCACCACGGCGATGATTACACCGATACCTCCGAGGGTCACAGCATAGAGAGCCATCCGATCCTTCAGCATGCGCGCCCGATGGCGCAGCTGCGTTTCAGTGAGCGATCTGGTCGTGATTCTGTTTCCGGGGATGGCCATACAAAGTTCAGTTGGTTCCGCTATTTCGTGCTGAGCGCATAGTACCTTATCGGAGTGAGAATTTCACAGTTCGGCAGCTATTTGCCCGACTGTTCAACGATGGCAGCCCCGCGCAGGGCGGGGCTGCTATCGGGACTGGGTTCTGGCGAGCCGTCAATCCAGCTTTGCCAGCTCTCTCTCTGCAACCTTTGCCGGCAGTGGAATGTAGCCGTCCTTTATGACAACCTCCTGGCCGACACGGGACAGCACCATCTTGAGGAACTCCCTGACCAGCGGATCAAGGGGCTTGTTGGGATGCTTGTTGACGTAGATGTACAGATAGCGGGAGAGGGGGTAGCCGCCATGAATGGCATTCTCCGCGGTAGCCTCCACGAACTTGTCACCCTCTTTCTTGGCCAGCGGTACGGCCTTCACGCCAGAGGTCTTGTAACCGATACCAGAGTAGCCGATACCGTTGATGGAAGCGGTCACAGACTGCACCACCGAGGCCGAGCCGGGCTGCTCGTTCACGCTGTTCTTGTAGTCTCCCTTGCAAAGTGCCTTCTTCTTGAAATAGCCATAGGTTCCGGACACCGAGTTGCGGCCGTAGAGCTGGATGCTCCGGTTTGCCCAGGAACCGGTAAGCCCCAACTGCCCCCATTTGGTGATATCCTCCTTGTAACCACACTTTCGGGTGGAAGAGAAGATGGCATCGACCTGGGGAATGGTCAATCCCTCGATGGGGTTGTCCTTGTTCACATAGACTGCCAGTGCGTCGATAGCGACCCGAATAGGGATCGGTTTGTAGCCATAACGTTTCTCGAACGCCTCGATCTCCTTGCTCTTCATCCTGCGGCTCATCGGGCCGAGGTTGGATGTTCCCTCGGTGAGCGCGGGTGGTGCCGTGGATGAACCGGCGGCCTGGATCTGAATATTGACGTTGGGATAGAAACGTTTGTACTCCTCGGCCCACAATGTCATCAGATTGGCCAGGGTATCCGAACCCACGCTGGAGATGTTTCCGGAGACTCCGCTTACAGGGGAGTAGTCGTGCAGAGAGGGATCCACCTTCGGGGTGGCCATGGCATGACTGCCGACGAGGGTTCCCACTATAGCTGTGGCAAAAAACAGTTTCCGAAAGGTTCTTTTCATCTTGGTCGAGACTCCTGTGATTGACTCACATCCACTATATAGAGTGAGTATGAACAGAATATTACAGAAATATTACCGTTTTGTGACACCGGTGGTGTGCGTTCCCTCCAGGTCAGGGAGGTGAGGAGAAGGCAGCAGGTTGTAACGATATTTTTCCATTGCTGTCTGAGCGCCCGGAGGGCCGTATGTCGCTCGGTTGTCTGCCGAAGCCGTGTTGTGGGCCATGTCTGCTGCAGTTGCTGTAGAATGGCCATGGAACGGAATGGATGTGGAGGGAACGCAGAGAGAAAATGGGCAGAGATGTGAATACCTGGACCAACGATAGTAAAGCAAGGTTTGGAGCGCCCCAGAGGTTCCGGATGGATGCGCAGCCCGCCGGGAATGGCTCGCCCTTGCCAAGGGTTGCAGCACCGATCCGGAACGCCTCGGGCGCTACCTTCGGGCGGGCGTTTGGGCGGTTCGTGGCGTTGCCATGGCGGCACCATGACACCTTGCGCCCGACCGCCCAGGCATCCGCTGAATCCTGCTTTACTATCGTTGATCCTGGTAGATGCGGGGTGCGCACCAACCCGTCCCCGTCCCGGGGGCGGCAGGTTCTCGCGTGTGAGTAGAGAGCTGGTGAAGTCGACCGCCGTGGTCAGTGCGATGACCATGGTTTCACGGTTGCTGGGATTTGTGCGGGATATGGTGATAGCACGCGTATTCGGTGCCGGGGTGGGAACCGACGCCTTTTTCGTAGCCTTCAAGATCCCTAATTTTCTGCGCCGGCTGTTTGCCGAAGGGGCCTTTTCCCAGGCGTTCGTTCCGGTACTGTCGGAATATAAAGCCACGCGCGATCATGAAGAGGTCCGTCTGCTTGCCCGGAAGGTGGCGGGAACCCTGGGGGGGATACTCTTTCTAGTCACTCTTCTGGGGGTGATCGCCGCGCCGTTGTTGATCATGGTGTTTGCTCCCGGTTTCATCGACGAGCAGGAGAAGTTCAATCTCGCTTCCGTGATGCTGCGCATCACCTTTCCCTACCTGCTGTTCATCTCATTGACCGCTCTTGCGGGAGGCGTACTCAATAGCTACGGCCGTTTCGGGGTGCCGGCCTTTACCCCGGTGTTTCTCAATATCTCTATGATCAGTGTCGCCATCTGGCTGGCACCACGGATGGAGCGTCCGGTCACTGCGCTGGCCTGGGGGGTGTTTATTGCAGGGACGGTGCAACTGCTGTTTCAGCTCCCCTTCCTGGCCCGCCTGCGCCTGCTTGGGTGGCCGCGCTGGGATTGGTACGATCCAGGGGTGAAGCGCATCGTCCAGCTGATGTTGCCGGCTATCTTCGGTTCATCGGTGGCGCAGATCAATCTGCTGTTCGACACACTGCTGGCGTCGCTATTGGTCACCGGCAGCGTCTCCTGGCTCTACTACTCCGATCGGCTGGTGGAGTTTCCGCTGGGGGTGTTCGGCATCGCTTTGGCGACGGTGATCCTGCCCAGTCTGTCGCGTCAGCATGCGACCCAGTCGGCGGAGACGTTTTCAAGGACGCTGGACTGGGCATTGCGCTGGGTGCTGCTGCTGGGTACCCCCTGTAGTATCGGCCTGTTCATGCTGGCGGGTCCGATGCTGACGACACTGTTTCAGTATGGTGAGTTCGCTGCCACTGATGTGCATATGGCGTCCCTGAGCCTGATGGCCTATGCTCTGGGCCTGCTCGGGTTCATCCTGGTCAAGGTGTTGGCGCCGGGATACTACGCCCGGCAGGATACCCGCACCCCGGTGCGCATCGGGGTGATCGCCATGGTCGCAAACATGGTGCTGAACGTGCTGTTCGTTGCACCACTGGCGTGGTACGGGGTCCCCGGTCCCCACGCCGGGCTGGCGTTGGCAACAGCCAGTTCCGCGTTTCTCAATGCGGGGATGTTGTTCCGGGGGCTGTACCGGGAGGGGGTGTTCCGGCCTCAGCCCGGTTGGGGTAAGCTGCTTTTGCAGGTAGTGGTGGCAAATCTGGTGTTGGCCATCATAATTGGCACCGTCGCTGGAGATCTGTCTGAGTGGCTGGCATGGGGGTGGTTGGAGCGGGTCGGCCGGCTGGCTCTCTGTATTTCTCTCGGGGCCGGGGTCTACATGATTGCTCTATTGCTGTTGGGGATACGTCCCGCCCAGTTGCTGGGCCGCAGGGCAGGCTATGGGTCCGGCGCCTGAAAACGATTTGTTCGGTTACCGCGACAAGCAGCGCAGCCATTCTCTGTTTCGGGTTTGTTTTTATCTGGATTATGGAACTCATTCGGGATCTCTACAATCTGCGCCCACACCATGAGGGATGCGTGCTGACCATCGGTAATTTCGATGGAGTGCATCTGGGCCATCAGGCAGTAATCGGGCAGCTGGCGGAAAAGGCGGGGGAGTTGCGTCTTCCGTCGGTGCTGATGAGCTTTGAACCCTATCCCCAGGAGTTTTTCACTCCAGCGGCGGCAGTGCCCCGGTTGACCCGTTTTCGCGAAAAGATGCTGGCGCTGCGCCGCTATGCCGTGGATCGGGTGCTCTGCCTGCGTTTCAATGAGCGACTGGCCGATATGTCGGCGAGGGAGTTCATTACGGAGCTGTTGGTGGGCAGGCTGGGAGTGCGCTATCTGGTGGTGGGTGACGATTTCCGCTTCGGCTGGCAGCGGGAGGGGGATTTCGAACTGCTGCGGGAGGCCGGAGAAAAACATGGCTTCCAGGTGGCTAGGATGCATACAGTCGAGCTGGATGGAGAGCGCATCAGCAGTACCCGCATCCGCGCTGCACTGGGGCAGGGCAAGCTGGCCCTGGCGGAACAGATGCTGGGCCGTCCCTATCGGATGTGTGGCCGCGTGGCCCACGGTGACAAGCGGGGGCGGGATCTGGGTTTCCCCACCGCCAACATCAAACTACACCGCATGGCCAGCCCGGTGAATGGAGTGTTTGCGGTGGAGCTTTTCGGGGTAACGGGGGAACCGGTACCCGGGGTGGCCAATGTCGGGATCCGCCCCACGGTGAGCGGCACCGAGGCGCGGCTGGAGGTGCATCTGTTCGATTTCTCGCAGGATATCTATGGAGCCCATGTCCATGTGGATTTTCTTCACAAAATTCGGGAAGAACAGCGCTTCGACTCCTTACAGGAACTGGTGAAACAGATAGAATTGGATGTCAGGGATGCCCGCGCCTTTTTCGCCGGGATCCGCAACTCTTGAATATATTAAGGACAGTTAACCGTGGCTGACTACAAACATACCCTGAATCTCCCCCAGACCGATTTCCCCATGCGTGGCAATCTGCCGCGGCGGGAGCCGGAAATGCTCAAGCGCTGGCAGGAGATGGATCTGTACGGC
>JALSRO010000068.1 GCA_026984715.1 Chromatiales bacterium
CCCCGCCGCAGGCAGCCGGTGACAGTGGCACCACGGCGGAAGACACCCCGCTCACGCTGGACGTACTCGCCAACGACAGCGATCCCGAGGACAATATCGACCCGGCGACCATCACCATCGTCTCCAACCCCGCCCACGGAACCGCCGTGGCGAACGGCGGAAAGGTGTTCTACACCCCGTCGGCCGACTACTTCGGCAGCGACAGCTTCACCTATACGGTGAAGGATGCCGCGGGGGAATCCTCCAATGCCGCCACGGTCACTGTTACCGTCACTCCGGTCAACGACGGCCCTCCGGTGGCCGCTCCCGATACGGCCACCACCGGCAAGAATCTCCCGGTGACCATCGATATCCTGGCCAATGACAGCGATCCGGATGGCAGGCAGACCATCGTCGGGGTCCATGTCACCAATCCTGATCCCGCCTTCGGTAGCGTGACGGTGAACGGCGACAACTCCCTGCGCTACCAGCCCGCCACCGGTTATGCCGGGACGGTGAGTTTCAGCTACCGTCTCGAGGATGATGCGGGTCAGTGGTCCAATGCGGCAGGTGTCACCATAGATGTCACCAATGTGGCTCCCCAGGCCATCGGCAGCTGTTCCACTACCCGGCAGGAAACCCCCCTCCAGGGCAATCTGACTGCCACCGATCCCGATTCGGGCGAGACACTGACCTTTGCTCTTGGTCCCAACGGCGTTCATGGCGCCGGCCCCATGACCACCGCCAATGGCGGGAGGGTAGAGATCACCAATCCCCACACCGGCGCCTATACCTATACCCCTGCATCGAAGGGCGGGCGTGGCCGCGACAGCTTCGACTATCAGGTCATCGACAGCAGCGGTGCCACCGCCAGCGCCACCGAGACGGTCATCGTCGATATGAAGATCATGGCGGTGGGAGACTCCATCACCTCGGGAGAGACCAATGTCGGCAATGGAGGGGTTCCCGCAATTCCCCAGCGCAAGGGGTATCGTCAACCGCTTCAGGAGAAGCTGGCCGGTTATGGCTACAGTTTCGAATTTGTCGGCAGCCTGGACCACGGCTGCCAGGTTTCCCCCCCCTATCAGTTCCACGCGGAGGGGTGGCCAGGTTACACGGCGCAGCAGATTCTGGAGGGGAACGGGATCGATATTCCGCTCTGTAATGGCCAGACTGCACCGGCCTATACGGGTATCTTGAATGCCCTGAACGACAACCCCGCAGACATCGTCCTGCTGCACATCGGCACCAACGGCGTGGGGAGTACCGACCGGGACGACATAGCGGCCATCCTCGATGATATCGACATCTGGGAGGGGAGTTCGCAGGGCAATCATGTCACCGTAGTCCTGGCGGAGATCATCGATAGCTGGAAGGTCTCCGGAGGGGGGACCGATCCCAGGGTGACTACCCTGAACAGCGAGATAGTCGCCGCGGTTCAGAACCGCCCCAACGATGATGTTATCCTGGTGGATCAGCATGGGGCGCTGACCTATCCTGACGATATCGACGATACCAACCGAACAAGCGGTTACCGCCTGCATCCAACACAAAATGGTTATAATAAAATGGCCGATGTGTGGCTCTACCCGCTTATCCACCAAGGCAATGACCGGGTGGTGTCCGGGGCCTCGGGTGCTTTGCTGGACAAGTGTCCCTAGCAGGATGCCGGGAGGGTCGGTTCCTGGCCTTTTTCAACCAGTGGGCCGGGAGATGTGATTTTGCCACCCCGTTGTTTTCTGCGAATTCTGGCCATCGGGCAGACCGGGGAGAAACGGGTTTCCCGATGGCGTATGGGAGTGATCGTGTTGGGGGGAGCCATATTTTCCTGACCCGGGGAGATTTCCATCTATATCGTCTGGTGCTCTCTTCTTGCCATGAGGAGGCGGGAAGTTACGGCAGACATGTTCCGAACGCTTTCCGGGAAAAACAGATCTTCCGCCTCTCCCCTTTTCTCTGGCAGGGATTCGTTGCCGGTTTGATGAAAATCGGCTGTGTTTTTTTCCGAGCAGGCTGTTGTGTAAGGTAAGGGTTCGGTCGATATGATTGTCAATAAGACCATGCGGCGTTTGAGGCGGATATTGGGTATTTCGAATATCGATATGCGGGGTTATTCCGGCGCATCGAAGCATGCCAGACCAAACGATGAGATTGTCGATATCGTCAGAGATATCAGAGGGCGCGGCCGGAAGCCCGTCATATTCATTCATGGAGTCATGCCCAGGTCGGGCACTGTGTTCACCGGAGAGATATTACGACTGCATCCGTCCCTCCATGCGTATCCGAACGAGTTGTGGGAGATCCCCTTTTTGGAGCTGACAGGTGATCTCATCGACGTGCAGAGGCATTTCCTTCGTGCCTACAGGCAGAATGCGGAAAAGATGAATGGATATGAGTTTCTTCCCCTTTTCGGTGCATCGATGGTGGCGTATTTACACTCTTTCGTTCCGGAGGAGAAGCGGGTACTGGTAAAGATTCCGGATGTCCAGTATCTCGACTATTTTCCAACGGTGTTTCCCTGTGAACATCTGCTGTTGTTGATGCGTGATGGTCGAGATGTAGTCAATTCGACGGTAAAGACATGGGCCGATGCCGATTTTGCGGAAACCTGTCGGGAGTGGAACCTGGGTGCGAGGGCGATTCTCGATTTCAATCGCGCCCATGAAGGAAAGAGAAGAGGCTACTGGATGGTGAAGTATGAGGATGTAGTGAGTGATCCTGCCGCTTTTGCTTCCCTTGCCTGTAAAAAGTTCGAGTTGGACGAGAGCTCTTTTCCCGTTGAAAGAATCAGTAGTATTTCGGTGCGCGGTTCGTCCGAGATAAAAAATGGTGGCAAAGTCACCTGGAGCGCGGCAGAGAAGCCGGAAAATTTCAATCCGGTGGGCCGATGGCAGGGTTGGTCGGAACGGGACAAGAGGATATTCAAAAAGATAGCGGGGGGAACCCTGATTGAAGCAGGATACTGTGATAATCTGGATTGGTAGAGAGAGTGTGGAAGTGAGCCTGAGACACTGCCGTTTGATCCCACTCCGCCGTGCTCTGCCTGATGGAGGGGTAGTTTGGCGTGAGTGATCCGCTAGTCAGCATCGTGATTCCGGTCCACAACGGTGATGCATTTCTGTCTGAGTCTCTCGACAGCGTTCTGTCCCAGTCGTATGAGCGCTGGGAGTGCATCATCATCGACAATTGCAGCACCGACGCTACCGGGGAGATCGCGGCCGGTTACTGCCGGAGGGATGATCGCTTCCGGCTCTACGAGACGGAAACGCTTCTGCCCGTGATCGAGAACCACAACTTTGCCGTCGGCAGGATCAGCGAGGAGAGCGCATTCTGCAAGATCCTGCATGCAGACGACTATCTCTTTCCCGAGTGCCTGGGGGAGATGGTGAAGGTGGCGGCAGCCAACCCCGGGGCTGGTGTCATCGGTGCCTACAGTCTCGATGGGGAGAGGGTGCGTTGTGACGGATTGCCGTATCAGCAGACTCTTTTCCCGGGCCGTGAGATAGGGCGGTTGACACTGTTAGGAAGGATCTACCCCTTCTGGTCACCCAGCTCGACCATGATTCGCGCGGATCTGGTGCGCAAACGTGATCCATTCTATGCTCCGGAGCGGCTGCATGCCGATGTAGAGCTGATGTACGAGCTGCTTCAGGAGGCGGATTTCGGTTTTGTGCCGCGGATTCTGACATTCATTCGCAAGCATGCGGGGTCCGAAACCTCCCGCCAGGTGAAGCCCCTCAATGCGCAGATCTGCTCCAATCTGGACCTTTTTGTTCGCTACGGGCCGGTTTTCCTGAGTGACGAGGAGTATGAATGGCGGCTGCGGCAGCATCTTGTGGAGTACTATCGCTTCCTTGCCGAGAGCGCCATCGAGGGGCGTGACAGGGAGTTCTGGCGCTTCCATTCCCAGGGGTTGCAGAAGGTTGGCCACCCCATGAGTATTGCGCGGATTGTCCGTGCCGCGGCCGGGGTGCTGCTCTGCCGTCCCAGAGCCTTTGCGAGGATGCTGCTGCACCGGTTGCGGCAGGAGGAGCGCTCATGATGGAGGGTGTCGGGAGGCGCTGGGCCCGCTTCTGGATGAGGTTTTCCGGACCTGGAAGGGTGGGGCGTTTCGCCTGCGGCGTGGCCGGGCTGTTCCACCCCCCTTTTTATGGACGGGTTCCGCTGGCATCTGTGAGACACCGCGGTTACTTTTCCCCGAAGGCAACCATCCACCATGACAGCCTTGAGCTGGGGGGCGATGTTTTCATCGGGGACGAGGTTCTGATCTACCGGGACCACGAAGGCGGCGGTGTGACCCTTGGTACCGGAGTTCACCTCCACCGTGGCACGGTGATTCAAACGGGAGCGGGTGGTCGTGTTTGGATTGGGGAGGGGACCCACATCCAGCCGCGTTGCCAGATTTCCGCATACAAGGGGCGTATCGAGATTGGATACGGAGTGGAGATTGCACCCAACTGCTCGTTCTACTCCTACGACCATGAGATGAAACCGGGGATCCCCATCGGCCGGCAGCCGCTGCGCAGCCGGGGCGGAATCGTGATCGGCAATGAGGTGTGGCTCGGTGTGGGGGTGATCGTGCTCGACGGGGTGCATATCGGCGATGGGAGCGTCGTCGGTGCCGGCTCAGTGGTGACAAGCGATATCCCGGAGGGGAGTATCGCCGTTGGGGTACCGGCCCGGGTGGTCAAGCGGCGCGACGAAATTTATTAACCCGGCAACAATATATGTCGCATTCAGGGCTTCTGGCAGGCGCCGGAACAAGGCGCAGTGCGCAGGCAAGGGTCGTTCCCTCGTCGAGGT
>JALSRO010000069.1 GCA_026984715.1 Chromatiales bacterium
TTTCACGGAACTGGCGCGATGATACGTTGATGGAGATGCGAAAGGGCGCGTCCAGCATCGACTGCCATCTCTTTGCCT
This sequence comes from Chromatiales bacterium, assembly GCA_026984715.1. GTDB lineage: Bacteria > Pseudomonadota > Gammaproteobacteria > Thiohalospirales > Thiohalospiraceae > DRMK01. The sequence continues at coordinate 79 of JALSRO010000069.1, forward strand.
GAATGCAGGCATTCTCCAGCACCCATTTCCCAAGGGGGACGATCAGGCCGGTCTCCTCTGCGACCGGAATAAAGCGCTCTGCGGGGATGGCGCCCAGGGATGGGTTGGTCCATGTCAGCAGCGCTTCGGCGCCGACCATCTTCTTTCCCGCAGTATCGATGATGGGCTGGTACTGGATGGTAAACTCCTCGCGCTCCAGTGCCTGACGCAGGTGGGACTCCAGCTCCAGGCGCCGGACCGCCTGCTTGTTGATGTCCGGAGTAAAGTAGCGATAGGTGTTCCGTCCGCTTGATTTGGCCCTGTACATCGCCGCGTCCGCATGTTGCAACAGCGTATGGGGGTTGTCACTGTCGTCGGGATAGGTAGAGAGACCTATGCTGACAGTGAAGAACAGCTCCCTGCCCTCCAGGGTGAAGGGGCTGGAAAAGGCGTTCAGAATCTTGTGGGCCACCACCTTCGAGTCGTATACCGTAGCCAGATCCGGAAGAATTACCAGAAACTCGTCACCGCTGAGCCGGGCAACGGTGTCATCCTCCCTGATGGCGCTGCGCAGCCGTCGCGCCGCCTCGATGAGCAGTTGGTCGCCTGCGGCATGACCAAGGGTGTCGTTGATGTTCTTGAAGTTATCCAGGTCCATGAACATCACGGCTACGATATGTCCGCTGCGATGAGCCCTCGCCATCGCCTGGGTGAGACGGTCGAATGCCAGTACCCGGTTGGGGAGACGGGTCAGCGAGTCGAAGTTGGCCTGGTTGAAGAGCCGTTCCTCGTAGACCTTGCGTACTGTGATGTCCTCGCCGATTGCGAGGAAATGGGTGATAGTACCGTCATCCGTCCTGATGGGGGAGAGAGCCACATATTCCCAGAACTGGTCACCGTTCTTGCGCCTGTTTGGAAGTTCACCGTGCCATTCACTGCCTGTCACCAGGGCATCATGAATCTCTTTCTGTATCTCCGCGGGAGCGTGGCGCGCGATCATCCGATGTATCGTGAGATCGAGGACATCTTGGGCATTGTAGCCGGTGATCCGGCTGAAGCGCGGATTGACATATTTGATACGACCCCGGGCGTCGGAGATGATGACCGAAGCCGGATTCTGCTCCAGTGCCTGGGAGAAGATGCGCAGCTTCTCCTGCGCCTGTTTGATGACTGTTACGTCGGTGAAGTGTTCCACCCTCCCACCCTGATAGAGGCCGCTGTGAATCGGTTGGCCCCGGTATTCGAGCCATTGTCTGTTGCCCCCGTTATCCGTCTTCAGGCAGCAGGTCATTCGCTCGATGAATTTGCCGCTACTGTAGGAGGTGAGCAGCCGCTCCCTGAAGTTGCACTCTTCGTGAAACAGATCCGGGAGCACCGTGTTGATGGATTGGCGGAAATCCTTGCCGATGATCTTCTCTCTGCTGATATTGAAGAAGCGCTCGAACGAGCGGTTGGTCCAGACCACGGTAAACTCCCTGTCCAGGATCAGGATTGCAACGGCAGAGTTGTCCAGCACGTCGTTGATCAGGGAGCGATAGCGCGCCTCACTGGCATTCAGCATGCCGCGGCTCTGTTCCAGCTGGTGAATCTTCTGACCCAGCTTGTGGGTGAGGCGCTGTTTGTGCAGATGATCCAGTTCGGAGAGAGCCTGCCGGGATGGAGCCGGGACAGGGAGAGCACGGCGTTTGTGCTCATCCAGTATGTCCGTGACGATATTGAGAAATTCGGGGATCTCCATCGGTTTTACTATGAACCTGGAGGCACCCAGCGTCAGAGCCAACTCCCGATCCTCCGGGTCGGTATATGTTGCAGTGTAGAATACCAGGGGGATATGGTTCAGTTGCGGATCCGATTTGATGGTGCGGCAGAGTTCAAAGCCGTCCATTCCGGGCATCATGATATCCGAGATAATCAGATCCGGAGGCGAACGGTAGATCATCTGTAATGCGCTTTCCCCATCCCCGGCGCTCTGCGCACTATATCCCAGCGCCTTCAGTGCGGTGGTCATGAGCAGGCTGGAGTTGTCGTCATCCTCAACAATCAGTATCTTCATTATTCTCCTGTTTCCTGGGCGTCTCTGCTGGTGCCGGAGCCGTTCGATTCGACAACAGTGTTGCACCAAAATAGTTATCTGTAGGCCGCGGGGAGACGGAATCCTCTTTCGGCTCGGTACGCTGCGGCCTGTCGTCGAATATCACGGGCTCAGCAGGCAGGCACCGGCCTTGCGTTCCAGCGCACTGAACAGGGATCTCCGAGTGTCGCGAATGCATGGATGCACTGGAGCGGCCTCGACGCGGGAATGGCCCTTGCCAGCGCACTGCGCCTTGTTCCGGTGCCTGCCTGCAGCCCTGAATGCGATATTTGGTGTTGCCGGGTTGATAGTTGGCGTCTGCCGTATGAGCAGTTGTTATTGGTTGCCCAAATCCATTTGGTTACCGGGCCGGCTGTTTCCCTCTGGAAGGGATGAGAGGAGGCCCAGCTGCAGTTCCAGACAGCAATCCTCCTTCAGGGTAGCCGACATCGCTCCACCCAGTAGCTGCGAAACAACCTTTCTGACCAGCTGAAGCCTGATGTTACAGCCACTTCTCTCTTCAGGCAGGGCCTCGCCTCTCTCCAGCGCCTTCACCAGCTGTTGCACTGTTTGTCGTTCGGCTGCGGCAGTCGTAGTGGTTATGATTATATCGATGTTGCCCCGGTTCTCCCTCGCATCGATGGCAATCTCCCTAGAGGCCACCCATTCTACAATACAAATCAGTATGTTGAGAATACAGTGGGACACTTTTTTTCTGTCCGCATACATCTGTAGATTATGTGGAACATTATGTTGTAACGATATGTCGTTGATATCCAGGTAGCTGATCCCCCGAAACTCATATATTGCTTCGCTGACAGCCTCCTCGACCAAGAAGGCCGATGGGTGCAGTGTCAGAGTTCCCGTATCTATCTTTGTGATGCAGACCAGATCGACGATCATCCCCAGCAGTTTTTTTGCGGAGGCCAGCACCCGCTCCAGCTGATCCCTTTGTCGAGCATTGATTTCGCCGGACATCCCCTGAAGGATAATGCCGGTGAACCCGATGATGGCATTCAACGGGGTGCGCAGTTCATGTGATATGGAAGCGCTGAATGGAGGAGGGGGGTAAGAGGAGTTCTGTTGTGACGGCTGTCCGTTTTCATCCGCCATCCTGGTGAGAATAAGATAGAATAGCCCACCAGCGATGGCCAGTGTGAATGCCAGAGAGAGAATCCAGCGCACTGGAGCCTCTCCCGCCCAATGGAGGGTAGCGGCCGATGCGGCAGCCACCGACAGGAGGAGGATGGAGATGAAAGAGATGAATATGCGGCCAGACACGGGGAGAGTAGTATAACCCAGTTATTAATCGCTGATATTCAATTATTTGATAACGAGTGATCGAAATCAATGAAAAAAAACGGTTTCTATATAGACTTCTCCCCGTTTGGCGCGATTGGTCAACGGTCGATGCGCCGTGTGGCGGCATGCTGCCCGCCGGGTGATTCTGGTTTGCGAGTGGCTGGCTGGGCCTTTTTCTGATGGCGGAGCCGCAGGAGAGAGACGGGCTCTCGACCATCGCCTATACGCTGCATGGGAACCGCTACCTGAACATTACCAGCCGTTGCACCCTGCGGTGCGGTTTCTGCCCCAAGTTCAACGGGAGCTGGGAGGTAAGGCAGTACGAGTTGCGGTTGCGCAATGAGCCCTCTGTGGACGAGATTGTGGCCGCTGTGGGCAGTGTCCGTGAGTTTCGCGAGATCGTGTTCTGTGGGCTGGGGGAGCCGACACGGAGGTTGGATGTGCTGCTGGAGGTGGCGCGGCGTCTTCGTGGTCGGGGCGTGCGGATCCGGCTCAATACCGATGGATTGGCCAATCTGATCCACGGCCGTGATGTAACTCCTGATTTTGCCGGGGTGATAGATGCCGTCTCTATATCGATGAATGCTCATAAAGAAGATATCTACCTGCGCCACTGTCGGCCACGCCATGAACATGCATTTGAGTCCATGCTGGAGTTTGCCCGATGTGTGCAGAAGCATGTGCCGGAGGTGATGATGACAGCGATCGACGGGCTTGCCGGTGTGGATATAGAGGAGTGTCGACGGATCGCTGAGGAGATCGGCGCAGGTTTCCGGCGAAGGATGCTGGATGTGGTGGGTTGATGGCCCTCTCCGACTACGTCAACACGTTCGGCCAGATGCTGCTGGCCCGTTATGGAGAGCGGGTGCACAAGGTATCGATCGATGCCGGTTTTACCTGTCCCAACCGGGACGGGACGTTGGGGAAGGGGGGGTGCAGTTTCTGTAACAACAGCTCTTTCAGCCCCCATGATCGCACGCCAGCCTCCATCCCGGAGCAGATTGCCGCCGGGCGTAGCGTGATTGGCATGCGTACCGGCGCCCGGCGTTTTCTGGCCTATTTTCAGGCCTATACCAACACCTATGACGATGTTGGCATACTGCGCCAACGTTATGATACTGCACTGGCACAGAGTGGCGTCATCGGGCTGTCGGTCGGTACCCGGCCGGACTGCCTGCCGGTGGCAGCACTCGATCTGCTGGCGGACTACCGGGAACGGGGATACGAGGTGTGGCTCGAGCTGGGGCTCCAGTCCAGCTTCGATGAAACATTGAGACGAGTCAACCGGGGGCACGGATTTGGCGAATATCTGACGGCTCTGCGGGCGGCACGGGAG
>JALSRO010000070.1 GCA_026984715.1 Chromatiales bacterium
TACAACCGGTGCAAAATCGGAAGGTGGCGGGCTGTCGTACCATGTGAATCCAGGGGAGCTGGATACCTACTACTCCATGTACAGCGGAGGCCACTCCGGCGAGGTACGCATCATCGGCGAACCATCGGGGCGGGTGCTGATGCGCATCCCCGTATTCAACCCCGATCCGATGAGCGGATGGGGAATCACCAATGAGTCAAAGGCAATCCTCGGGACCAAGCCGGATGGCAGTCTCAAATACACCACCGGCGACACACACCATGTCCATGGCTCCTATAAAGATGGAACCTATGATGGCAAATACTTCTGGGTAAACGACAAGATCCACTCCCGTCTGGCCAGGATCCGTGGAGACGTGATGGTATGCGACAAAATCACCGAGCTTCCCAATGTACAGGGATTCCACGGAATCTTCCCGGACAAGAGGGACCCCGTCGATCCCAAGATCAACTACACCACCCGCGTCTTCTGTGGCAGTGAGTTCCGCATCCCCCATCCCAACGACGGAACCAATATGGATGATACGGATGGCTACTACGCCCTGTTCACCTGTGTCGATGCGGAGACCATGAAGGTGCGTTGGCAGGTCAAGGTGGACGGGAACATGGATCTCTGCGCCACATCCTACGACGGCAAGCTGGCCGCAACCAATCAGTACAACACGGAAAAGGGAGTCACCTTCCCGGGAATGATGTCTGCCGAGCGCGACAGCTGTGTGTTCTTCAACATTGCCCGTATCGAGGCGGCAGTCAAGGCCGGCAACACCATCAGCAGCCCCGACGGTTCTGATGTACCTATTGTCGACGGAACAAAGGCTGCAAACAAGGATCCCAAGAGCGCGGTCACCTGTTATGTGCCAATCCCCAAAAGTCCACATGGGGTCAATGCGAGCCCGGACGGAAAATATTTCGTCTGCTCCGGCAAACTCTCTCCCACCGCATCGGTAATCGAGTTGAGCCGAATCCTCAAATGGTTCGATGGCCAACTGAAGGATCCCCGCGATGCCGTGGTTGCCGAACCAGAGATCGGCCTGGGGCCCCTTCACACGGCGTTCGATGGACGGGGAAATGCATACACCACCCTGTTCCTGGACAGTCAAATCGTCAAATGGAATATCGATGCAGCTATCAAGGCATATCAGGGAGACAAGAACGCCAAGGTCATCATCGACAAGATCGATGTGCACTATCAGCCGGGACACCTCAACGCCTCCATGAACGAGACCAAAGAGGCAGACGGCAAATGGCTGGTCATCGGCAACAAGTTTTCCAAGGATCGTTACCTCCCCGTTGGTCCCATGCATCCGGAGAACGAACAGCTGATCGATATCTCCGGTGAAAAGATGCGCCTGGTGCATGAAACACCGGCCTATCCGGAACCGCACGATTTCATCATCATCAAGCGGGACGTGATAAAGACTCGCCAGGTATTCAACATTTCCGACTTCCCCAATGCGGTCAAGGATCAGAAGGATTCAAGAGTGGAGCGCAACGGAAACAAGGTAACCATCTACCTGACTTCGGTTGCCCCCGCCTACAGTCTGACCGAATTCAAGGTGAAACAGGGCGACGAGGTTACTGTTATCCTGACCAACCACGACAAGGTGGAGGATCTCGGGCATGGATTCGCCATTCCCAAATACAACATCTGTATGGTGGTAAGCCCTCATGAAACCAAATCGGTGACATTCATCGCTGACAAGCCGGGAGTCTACTGGTGTTACTGCACGCACTTCTGCCATGCACTGCACCTGGAGATGCGTAGCCGGCTGCTGGTTGAACCGGTATAAGAGCAACCGGCAGGGCGGGGAGTCCATCCCCGCCCGCTGCTGTTTTTGCGTACCCGCTCGGCGCACTGCATTCTGCTTGTAGTTAGAGTGTTCCCGTGCTCTCTTGCACGAGAGGGCCGAACCTACTCCCTGCGCCGAAACAAAACAGGTATCTCGAAATTGTTCGTGAATCTTCTCTGCGGCCTGTTGATGTGCCTGGCTGGCTTGAGCATTGCACATGCAAGCTCGTACGACGCACCCCTGCCCCCGGAGCTCTCCACCTCTCCGGAGATGTGCGCCTACGCACCCTGCCGGGAGGTCATCGACGCCGACAGCTTCTCGAGCCGCAAGGGGCGCCCCCCCTATGTGGAGGCCTACCGTTCCAGCGATGGTGGCGAGCGGAAACTGGTGGGGTATGTGTTTCTCTCCACCGACATCGTCGATATTCCGGCATACTCCGGCAAGCCGGTGGTGACCCTCATTGGGATGGACACCAAAGGAATCATCACCGGCGTCAAGATCCTGCGGCACAGCGAACCCATCCTGCTCGTGGGGATCCCCGAATCGGAGCTGATGAACTTCATCAAGCAGTATGTGGGCAAGTTTGCCGGTGACAAGGTGGAGATCGGGAAGGCGCGCGAGGCGGAAGGATATGTCGGCGTGGATGCCATCAGTGGTGCAACGGTTACCGTCATTGCCGAAAACCAGGTGATCATGCGCTGTGCAGTCGAGGTCGCCAAGCAGGTGGGAATCATCGAGCCGGTCATCCGCCCCCAGGCGAAACTGCTGGATCTGGACGAAGTCCGTGACTGGAACACCCTGGTCACAGAGGGGAGCATCCAGAGGTTGACCGTCCAGCATGCCGATGTGGGAGAGCCGGATACAGGAAACCCCTATATCGATCTCTACTTCGGATACCTGAACGCTCCTGTGATTGGACGGAGTATCCTGGGAGAGCGAAACTACCGCAGATTGATGGAGGATCTCGGCCCCTCGGATCACGCCATATTCATCATCGCCAACGGAGACGCCTCGTTCAAGGGTTCCGGTTTCGTTCGCGGGGGGATCTATGACCGCATCCAGATTTCCCAGGATATGGATACCATCACCTTCCGCGATACTGACTATCTCCCGCTCTACCATATCGATGCTGCCGGTGCGCCAAAATATCACGAGTCCGGCATCTTCATCATCCGCAGCAAGAGCTTCAGCGCCGCCTATCCCTGGAAGCTGGTGCTACTTGCCAACCGGCAGAACCGCCAGACCAAAGGGGTCAAGACATTTGTCAATTTTGATCGGGAGTACTGGCTTCCTGCTGCCTATCAGCAAGGCGGCAGGCCAGACTACAAACGCCCTGATCCCACCTGGTTGAAGGTATGGAAGAGCAAGAAGGTGGAGATTGCCCTGTTCGCCCTTTTGCTCTCGGGGATGGTGATCTTCTACGCTCTGCGAGACAGGTGGGTACGGCGAGCCAGCTATCGGGACAAGCGCTGGATTTCGGTTCCGAAATACTTCTTCTGGATCACCAGTCTTGGTTTCGTCGGCTACTACACTATGGCCCAACCGAGCGTCACCCATGTGATGACCTGGTTCCACTCCCTCATCTACGGCTGGAAATGGGAGCTGTTTCTCACCGATCCCATCATATTCATCTTCTGGTGGTTCATTGTCATCACGTTGTTCATCTGGGGGCGCGGCCTGTTCTGCGGCTGGCTGTGCCCCTATGGAGCGCTCCACGAGCTGACTTTCAAGATCGCATCCGCAGTGGGTCTGAAACGCTACCAGTTTGCCCTGCCAATGGCGCTGCATGACAAACTCAAGTGGCTCAAGTATGTTATCTTCCTTGGGCTGCTCGGAGTTTCCTTTTACTCCATGGGAATGGCAGAGAAGCTGGCGGAAGTGGAGCCATTCAAGACCACCTTCCTGACCGGCGTCTGGAACCGCTCATGGCCATTCATCCTCTACTGGCTGGTACTCTTCGGCCTGGCGATGCTAATGGAGCGCCCATTCTGCAAATATCTCTGCCCGCTCGGCGCCGGTCTGGCGATACCCTCCACCTTCCGCCTGTTTGGGCTGAAACGCAAGCAGGAGTGTCAGAGCTGCCACGCCTGCGCCAACGATTGCGGCTCACTCGCCATCGATCACAAGGGCCGGATCGATCAGAGAGAGTGCATGCTGTGTCAGAACTGCATGATCCTGTATTATGATGACCGCGCCTGCCCTCCCCTGTCCCGGGAACGCAAGCGGCGCGAGAAAGCCGGCATCCCGTTGACAAAAATAGCCGCGGACGGTTATTTCGTCCCTGTGAAAGAGGTTAAATGATTCGCTCGACCACCAGAAATATAACGATACTCCTGTTTCTGGTTTGCGGTTCGCCTCTTTATGCCAAAGAGTGGCTGGTCAAGCCGGGGCAAAGCATCTCCAGGGCTATACAGAGTGCCGCTCCGGGAGATATCGTTGCCGTCGAACGCGGCTACTATGAGGATCACCTGGTCATCGACAAGCCTCTCACCCTGCGCGGAATCGATCGCCCCACCCTGAGCGGCGGCAACAGGGGTGACGTCATCCGGATCAAGGCAGAAGATGTGGTGATCGAAGGGTTGATCATTCGGGACAGCGGCAAGGATCTGACGGCACAGAACGCCGGGGTCTATATCGAACCGGGGGCCAATCGCGCCATCGTGCGTAACAACGATCTGACCTACAACCTGTTCGGTGCCTGGATCGAGGGCGTCGACGGAGCCCAGATGATCAACAATCTCATCACGGGCAAACGGGATCTGCTCTCTGCCAACCGTGGCAACGGAATCGAACTATACAACACCACCAACGCACGAATCATCGACAACAATATCAGCTTCTGCCGCGATGCCATCTATGTGGATATAACCTATCACGCCGTATTCCGTGGCAACAAGCTGCACCACCTGCGATACGGTACCCACTATATGAACTCTCACAACAATCTGTGGGAG
>JALSRO010000071.1 GCA_026984715.1 Chromatiales bacterium
CAATCCCCTTCTTGTCGGTTTCGCGTACACTGAGGAAGGCACGCCCACCCCGTGGCAGGGTCTCCCCCGCTCCCTGCTGCGCCTTGCGGAACGCCTCGCCGAAGCTGCGCCCCACCCCCATCACTTCACCGGTGGATTTCATCTCCGGCCCGAGTATGGGATCCACTCCACGGAATTTGGCAAACGGGAACACCGCCTCCTTCACCGCGTAGAAGCCGGGGGTAATCTCTTTGTGGATCCCCTGCCTGGCCAGTGACTGCCCCGTCATGCAGCGCGCAGCAATACGGGCCAACGGCCTCCCGGTGGCCTTGGAGACGAACGGAACAGTACGCGAGGCGCGCGGGTTGACCTCCAGCACGTACACCGTGCCATCCTGGATGGCGAACTGGACGTTCATCAGCCCGACCACTCCCAGCTCCAGCGCCATGGCACGGGCCTGCTCACGAATGGTCTGCAGAACCTCCTCTCCCAGGGTGTAGGGTGGGAGGGAGCAGGCGGAATCGCCTGAGTGCACCCCCGCCTGCTCAATGTGCTCCATGATGCCGCCGATCACCACCTCGCGGCCATCGCAGACCGCATCCAGATCCACCTCGATGGCGTCGTCCAGAAAGCGGTCCAGCAGCACCGGCGAGTCGTTGGAGACCCGTACCGCCTCGTTCATGTAGCGGCGCAGCTCGGCCTCGTTGTAGACGATCTCCATCGCCCGCCCGCCGAGCACGTAGGAGGGGCGCACCACCAGCGGATAGCCGATCTCCTCCGCCAGCCGCACCGCCTCCTCCTCGGCACGCGCGGTACGGTTGGGGGGCTGCAGCAGCCCGAGCTTTTCGATGAGATGCTGGAACCGCTCGCGATCCTCGGCCAGATCGATGGAGTCCGGGGTGGTGCCGACGATGGGAGCACCGGCCTCCTCCAGGGCACGCGCCAGCTTGAGGGGGGTCTGGCCACCGTACTGGACGATGATCCCCTTGGGGCGCTCCAGGTCGATCAGCTCCAGTACGTCCTCCAGGGTCAGGGGCTCGAAATAGAGCCGGTCGGAGGTGTCGTAGTCGGTGGAGACGGTCTCCGGGTTGCAGTTGACCATGATGGTCTCGAAGCCGTCGTCGCGGCAGGCCTGGGCGGCGTGCACGCAGCAGTAGTCGAACTCGATCCCCTGACCGATCCGGTTGGGACCGCCGCCCAGCACCATCATCTTCTCGCGCCGGGTGGGCTGCGCCTCGCACTCCTCCTCGTAGGTGGAGTACATGTAGGCGGTGGCGGTGGCGAACTCGGCCGCGCAAGTGTCCACCCGTTTGTAGACCGGCCGCACGCCCAGTCGGTGACGCAGCGCGCGCAACTCCTGCTCGCTCACCCCGGTAAGGGTGGCGAGACGGCTGTCGGAGAACCCCTTGCGCTTGAGACGGCGCATCCGTTCCCGGTCGAGGGAAGCCAGCCCGCCGGAGCGCACCTCCTGCTCCAGGCGCACCAGATCCTCCAGCTGGATCAGGAACCAGGGATCGATCCTGCACAGCTCGTGCACCTGCTGCAGGTCCATCCCGTAGCGGAAGGCGTCCGCCACGTACCAGATCCGCTCCGCTCCGGGGCTGCGCAGCTCCTGGCGCAGGGCCTCCTTGGCGTTCTCCGCCTGCGGGTCGATCTTCTCGTTCAACCCATCGGCGCCGATCTCCAGGCTGCGCAGCGCCTTCTGCAGCGACTCCTGGAAGGTGCGGCCGATGGCCATCGCCTCCCCCACCGACTTCATCTGGGTGGTGAGCCGGTCGTCGGCGTTGGGGAACTTCTCGAAGGTGAAGCGCGGCACCTTGGTGACCACGTAGTCGATGGCCGGCTCGAAGGAGGCGGGAATGGCGCCGCCGGTGATGTCGTTGGCCAGCTCGTCCAGAGTGTAGCCCACCGCCAGCTTGGCGGCCACCTTGGCGATGGGGAAGCCGGTGGCCTTGGAGGCGAGCGCCGAAGAGCGGGAGACGCGCGGGTTCATCTCTATGATGATCATCCGCCCATCGTCGGGGTTGATGGCGAACTGGACGTTGGAGCCTCCGGTCTCCACCCCGATCTCGCGCAGTACCGCCAGCGAGGCGTCGCGCATCAGCTGGTACTCCTTGTCGGTAAGGGTCTGGGCCGGAGCAACGGTGATGGAGTCGCCTGTGTGCACCCCCATCGGGTCGAAGTTCTCGATGGAGCAGACGATGATACAGTTGTCGTTGCGATCCCGCACCACCTCCATCTCGAACTCCTTCCACCCCAGCACCGACTCCTCGATGAGCAGCTCGTTGGTGGGGGAGAGCTCCAGGCCGTGCTCGCAGATCTCCACGAACTCCTGCCGGTTGTAGGCGATGCCCCCGCCGCTGCCGCCCATGGTGAAGGAAGGGCGGATGATGGCCGGGAAGCCGATCTGCGCCTGCACCTGCAACGCCTCCTCCATGCTGTGTGCTATGGCGGAGCGGGGGGTGTCAAGGCCGATCTTCTGCATCGCCTTGCGAAACAGATCGCGATCCTCCGCCTTGTCGATGGCCTCGCGGCTGGCACCGATCATCTCCACCCCGTACTCCTCCAGAACCCCCTGGCTGGCCAGGTCCAGGGCGCAATTGAGCGCCGTCTGGCCGCCCATGGTAGGCAACAGGGCGTCGGGGCGCTCCTTCTCGATGATGCGGGCCAGGGTCTGCCAGCGGATGGGCTCAATGTAGGTGGCGTGGGCCATCTCCGGATCGGTCATGATGGTGGCCGGGTTGGAGTTGACCAGGATGATCCGGTACCCCTCCTCGCGCAGCGCCTTGCAGGCCTGGGCACCGGAGTAGTCGAACTCGCAGGCCTGGCCGATGACGATGGGGCCGGCGCCAATCACCAGGATGGACTCTATGTCGGTACGTTTGGGCATCTTCTCTCAGGTGGTATGGGTCTGGCGGATGAGATCCACGAAACGGTCGAACAGTGGCGCCACGTCATGCGGTCCGGGGCTGGCCTCGGGGTGGCCCTGAAAGCCGAACGCCGGGCAGTCGGTGCGTTCTATCCCCTGCAGCGTACCGTCGAACAGGGAGCGATGGGTGGCGCGCAGATTGACCGGCAGCGACTCCTCGTCCACGGCGAAGCCGTGGTTCTGGCTGGTGATCATCACCCGCCCGCCGGCCAGCTCCTGCACCGGATGGTTGGCGCCGTGGTGGCCGAACTTCATCTTCACCGTCCGCGCCCCGCTGGCCAGCGCCAGCAGCTGGTGCCCCAGGCAGATGCCGAAGGTGGGGGTCCCCTCCCCCAGCAGCCGGCGGATGGCCTGGATGGCGTAGTCACAGGGCTCCGGATCGCCGGGGCCGTTGGAGAGAAACAGGCCATGGGGCTGCAGCTCGAGCACCTTCTCCGCCGGGGTGAGGGCGGGCACCACGGTCACCCGGCAGCCACGGTCCACCAGCATGCGCAGGATATTGCGCTTGATGCCATAGTCGTAGGCCACCACGTGCCAGGGGAGCTTCTCCTCGATGGGGTGGGGACACTCCGGCAACCCCTCCTCCAGCGTCCAGCTGCCCTGGGCCCACTCGTAGGGGAGATGGGTGGTCACCTCGCGCGCCAGGTCCATCCCCTTCAGGCCGGGGAAGGCGCGCGCCGCCTGCAGCGCCTGCTGCGGGTCGATCCCCTCGCCGGCGACGATGCAGCCGTTCTGCGCCCCCTTGTCGCGTAGGATGCGGGTCAGCTTGCGGGTGTCGATGTCGCTGATGGCCACGATCCGGTGACGGCGCAGATACTTCTCCAGTGGCTCCTCGCCACGCCAGTTGCTCATCAGCGGGGAGAGCTCGCGGATCACCAGTCCGGCGGCGGCCACGGCCGAAGACTCCTCGTCGTCGGGATTGCAGCCCACGTTGCCGATATGGGGATAGGTGAGGGTGACGATCTGGCGGCTGTAGGAGAGGTCGGTGAGGATCTCCTGGTAGCCGGTCATGGCGGTGTTGAAAACCACCTCGCCTACGGTCTGACCGGAATGACCGATGGATCTGCCGGGGAACTCTGTCCCGTCTTCCAGAACCAGCAGGGCGGGTTCGCTCACGTTACCTCCGTTTAGATGTGCGAAGCGGGAGCGCCCCGTGAAGGAACCTCCCGCTACCGTTCATGCCCCCCTATTCTACTTTGAACACCCTGTAATCGACAAGCGCCCCGGCACGCCCTACTGAAACAGGATGCGCATACCAACATTGACTCCTTCATCCAGATCCTCGGTTCTGCCACTCTCTCCCAATTCCGCCTTCAGGAGCCGATAACCCAGATAGGCAAACGCCTGTGGCAGCACTTGATACTCTATTTTCGCCATCCCTTCGAACACATTCTCCACATCACCGAAGGAGACGATGCGTGGTGCATAGTGCAGCTGTCCACCAATCGCCAAGCGGTTGATGGTGACCGGATAGTAACGTACGGCGAAGCCAAGCCCCAGGGCAAATGCGTCGATGTTCCGATCTCCATTGGCGGTAATCCCGATCAGCTTGCCCCCGACACCGGCCTCCAGCGGATTTCCCTGGCGCCCGGTCTCACCCACGACCCGCACCCCAACCGTCCCAACATATACACTGTCGGTGTTGTAGTAGATGGCGGCTTCGGCCTCCAGGCTGTTGGGGGAGGGGCTGGTCATCCAGCTCAACGCCAGGCGGGCGCTGTCGTTGTTCAGATTGGCATCTAGGGCACCGGCCACCGATGCAGTGCTGACGGCCAGCAGCACACCCGCTATCAAAAAATGGAGTCTCATGCGTTTGCCTCCTC
>JALSRO010000072.1 GCA_026984715.1 Chromatiales bacterium
AGCGCATACTCTGTCATATTCCTTAATGATACCAGATAGTTTTTGTCAGGTATTCATTTTGGCAGCGGCAGAAGGCCTGCCGAACCATTTTTTTTGACGCGCAGCCGCCGGTAACGGAGACAGACCACCCAATTGCGTACTATTTGACCCGCATCCCCGGCCGGGCGCCCTCGTCAGGGGAGAGCAGAAACAGCTCCTTGCCTCCTGGCCCGGCTGCAAGCACCATCCCTTCAGATACTCCGAAACGCATCTTGCGCGGGGCAAGATTGGCAACCATTACCGTGAGACGTCCCTCCAGCTGCTCAGGTGTATAGGCGGATTTGATGCCGGCAAACACGTTGCGGGTTTCCCCCCCCAGATCGAGCGTAAGCTGCAACAGCTTGTCTGCCCCCTCCACCTGCGCGGCCTCGATGATTTTGGCAACACGCAGATCCAGCTTGGCAAAATCACCAAACTGAATCTGCTCTGCGATGGGTTCCCCGGCAACACTGTTCTGGGGTTTCTCCCCGGTGGTTTGCCTGGCGTGTTCCAGAATGGCGTCGATGGAGCTCTGCTCCACCCGGGTCAACAAGGGCTGGAACGGGTTAACCTTCTGCCCTAGCAGGGGCTTTTGAACAGCCTCCCAGGTCAGCTCTCCGCCGTTGAGGAACCGTTCGGCATCGGCAGCCAGTCTGGGCAGTACCGGTTTTATCCAGGCAATGAGTATCCGGAACAGGTTGAGCCCTTGGGTGCAGACCGCCTGCACCTCTGCCTCGCGCCCGGCCTCCTTGATGGCTACCCAGGGCTTTTTCTCATCGATGTACTGATTGGCGACATCGGCCAGCGCCATGATCTCGCGCATGGCGTGGCCATACTCCCGCTTTTCATACAGCGAAGCAATCTCCTCGCCGGAGCGGACAAAGCTGGCATAAAGTTCATCATCAGGCAGGGTGTCGGTCAGTTTTCCATTGAATCGTTTGCAGATGAAACCGGCGCAACGTGAGGCGATGTTGACCAGTTTTCCTACCAGATCGCTGTTGACCCGAGCCATGAAATCCTGCAGGTTGAGGTCGATATCGTCAACTCCTGACCCAAGTTTGGCAGCGAAGTAGTAGCGCAGATATTCCGGGTTGAGCTGCTCCAGATAGGTGCGTGCACGGATGAAGGTATTACGCGATTTGGACATCTTCTGTCCATTGATGGTCAGAAAACCGTGGCACCAGACCGCGGTGGGTTTGCGGAAACCTGCCCCCTCCAGCATCGCCGGCCAGAACAGGGTGTGAAAATAGGCGATATCCTTGCCGATAAAGTGGTACAGCTCGGTGCTGGTGTCCGCCTGTTTGCCCCAGAAATCATCAAAGGCAATGCCGCTGCGATCGCAGTAGTTCCTGAAGCTGGCCATGTAACCGATGGGGGCATCCAGCCAGACGTAAAAATATTTGCCGGGGGCACCGGGGATCTCGAAACCCCAGTAGGGCGCGTCCCGTGAAATATCCCAATCCTGCAGTCCGGTCTGAAACCACTCGTCCAGCTTGTTGCTGATCTCGGGTTGCAGGTGGCCGCTGTGCACCCACTTCTTCAGCATCTCGCTGAAATCCCCCAGCTTGAAGAAATAGTGCTCCGTCTCACGCTCCACCGGTTTTGCGCCGGAGATAACGGATACGGCATTTTTCAGCTCGGTGGGGGCATAGGTTGCACCGCACACTTCGCATGAGTCGCCATACTGATCTGCAGCGCCGCAGCGCGGGCACTCCCCCTTGATGAAACGATCCGGCAGAAACATCTCAGCTTCCGGATCATAGGCTTGGGTAATGGTGCGCCGGGTGATGTGGCCGGCCTCGCGCAGCCGGTTGTAGATGAGGCCGGCGTAGTGACGATTCTCCTCCGAATGGGTGCTGTAGTAGTTGTCGAACCCGATCAGAAAATCGGCGAAATCGGCCTGGTGTTCCGCGCTGACACGGGCGATCAGCCGCTCGGGAGTGATCCCCTCCTGCTGCGCCTTGAGCATGATGGGGGTGCCGTGCGCGTCGTCGGCACAGACGTAGATACACTGGTGACCGCGCAGTTTCTGAAAACGGACCCAGATGTCGGTCTGGATATACTCCACGAGATGACCCAGGTGGATAGGGCCGTTTGCGTAGGGCAGGGCGCTGGTGACCAGAATCCTGCGAGTTTTGCACTGAACACTCATAACCGCCAAAGGTTAGCAATATCGGGGCGGTTACGCCAGTATTATGGTCAATTCGGGCGGTTATTTAGCCACGGGACCGCACTCGGCCTTTCCCTCTCCTCCGGGTGGCCGTTTCGAGATGCGCAGCTCGCCGAGCTTGTCGGCAATGAAAAGCATGATGCCGCCGGGAAGGGTTGCCAGAAAGAGGGTTCTGGCGGCACCCCGGTCCAGAGCTCTGTAAGCTGACACCAGACCGGTGCCGCTATGCAGGGAGAAACGTATGTACTGCAGGGATGCCTTGGACAGCGCCCAGGGCGCGATGAAGAACCACCCCATGTTCTGATTCAGAATAGCCCTCTGGCCAAGCGCCTTTCCGGCGGCATTGCAACGGGGTGAGACCGCCGTCAGTTGCCCCGCCTCTCCCGCTTCGTCGCTGTAGTAGATGCGCAGTACCTCGTTGACGAACAGGGTGTCGTATTTCAGGGCGATCTGCTGCCATACCACATGCGGCATTACGTGGTATGGAACCCGGGGAAAGGGGTACTCTCTCAGGATGTCCATGCGGATGAATCCCCACTTCTCTCCATGCACCTTATAGCGGTACTCAAGCTCCACTGCGTTGGAGACCAGATACTCCTTCGGAAACCTATTGCCTGCTAGCACACCGTGCTGATCCTTGCAGAGAACGGTGACTCCGGAGAAAGAGTCCCGCTGCGTTTCCGGGATCCGGTTCCAGAGATGGTGCAGCCGCTCCAGCGCCTCTGGAACGCAGCGATCATCCGAGTCCAGATTGAGAAAAAATGCCCCTCGCGCCTCTGCCACGCACGCATTGAAGGTGTTCTGGTAGCCTGTGTTTTCGGGCCAGGAGAGGAGCCTGATGGAGAACGCGGAGCGTTTGATCCAGTGCTCGACCAGCTCCCGGGTGTTGTCCGTGGAACCGTTGTCGAACACGATCCATTCGAAATCCCGGAAGGTCTGCTCGGAGAGACTTTCATAGACCCGGTGCAGGGTGGTTGCGCGATTGTAGGTGCAGGTAAAGACAGTAAAGGTGAACTCCGGGTTCATTCGTTGCCGGCCGCCTCGCCAAGGTGATGAAACTGATACTGCCTATCGTCGGCAGGCGTGGCGGGTTACTTGAGTCAGTGGGGTCGGCAGGTTGCAGCGGAAGTGGTACGGGGTAGAAAGAACCCGCAAGGCTGTGGGTCAGGCACTCTCTGATTGGCGCGCCCGAGAGGATTCGAACCTCTGACCTCTGCCTCCGGAGGGCAGCGCTCTATCCAGCTGAGCTACGGGCGCGGAGCGCATAGGATACCTGTATCGGCAATATTCGTCCATTGAAGGTGAAAAAACAGAAGCACCTCCTTTCCTCTCCCATGGGAAACCCTACTGCCTTCCCTGCCGCTTGCTGGCCCCAGTTACGCGTTGGTACTCCGCTTCTGCCTCGGGCAGAAACTTCTCCAGCTGCTCGATGCGGGTCTTCCCGATAGGGTGGGTGCTCAAAAATTCGAGTGGCTGTTTACCCCGTTTGGCCGCCCAGGCGGCAAACCGTTTCCAGAACACGATGGAAGCTTTGGGATCGTAACCGGCCCGGGCCATATAGAGCTGGCCAAGGCGGTCCGCTTCCAGCTCGTTGGCGCGGGAGAATGGGAGCATTACACCCAGGCTGGTGCCCACCCCGTAGGCTGTATTGATCATGGCTCTGGTCTTGGGGGATTTGCCGGCGGTGGCGATGTCGATGATCTGTCCGCCAAGCTGCGCCAGCAGTCCCTGGGACATGCGTTCCGCACCGTGGCGGGCGACGGCATGGGCCACCTCATGCCCGATGACGGTGGCCAGCCCAGCCTCATCCTTGGTGATCGGCAGAATGCCAGTGTAGATGCCAACCTTGCCACCTGGCAGGCAGAAGGCGTTGGCGGTTTTGGGAGCGTCGAATACCACGAACTCCCACTGCGCGTTGGGCAGAGGGGCGACGGCGGCAATCCGCCTTCCCACCCGTTGCACCAACGCGTTGATGGCGGGATCCTTGTTGATCGGTGTCTCGTGCTTGATCTTTTCGAAGGCCTGCAGCCCCAGCTGCATCTCCTGCGGTGGGCTGATCAAAAGTAGCTGCTTGCGGCCGGTATCGGGCACGGTGGCACAGGCGGACAGCAGTGTTCCCAGCAGGATAGCAGCGAAAAACCGTTTTGCGGCGGGCATGGACAACCTCCCTTTAACAGCTTTGTCTATTAGAGCAATTCCCTCTGTTCCAGGTTCAATCTGTTTCGTTGAGCGGCCAGGAGATGAACAACAGGACAGCCCCGGCTGTTCCCAGCAGCCAGGTTGCCAACGGCAGATCGCCAAGGCTGTGTAGCTCGTTTCCACTTATTCCCAGCAGCAGGACTGCGCTGACGATCAGGCTGCTGCCGGCGATGGCGCCGACGGTGCGGCGGTTGGAATTGCGGATTTCGCGGCGCAGCTTTATCAGTTCATCCGGTTTGGACTCCAGCTTGAGAGTCCCCTGTTGCAGCTGTTTCAGCACCGAATGGGCCAGGATCGGAATCTCCGGGGTGAGCTCTAGAATCCGCGGT
>JALSRO010000073.1 GCA_026984715.1 Chromatiales bacterium
GATGCGGGTCAAATAGTACGCAATTGGGCGGTCTGTCTCCGTTACCGGCGGCTGCGCGTCAAAAAAAATGGTTCGGCAGGCCTTCTGCCGCTGCCAAAATGAATACCTGACAAAAACTATCTGGTATCATTAAGGAATATGACAGAGTATGCGCTAATTCTTATCAGCACCATCTTGGTCAACAACTTTGTGTTGGTGAAGTTCCTTGGCCTCTGTCCGTTTCTGGGGGTATCGAAAAAACTGGAGACCGCCATCGGAATGGGGATGGCCACCACCTTCGTGCTGACTCTCTCTTCCATCTGCAGCTATCTCGTCAATGAATATCTGCTTGCACCGCTGGGAATCGAATATCTGCGCACCATCGCCTTTATCCTGGTAATTGCGGTGGTGGTTCAATTCACCGAGATGGTGGTCCACAAGACCAGCCCCCTTCTCTATCGGGTACTGGGGATATTTCTGCCGCTGATAACCACTAATTGCGCCGTGCTCGGTGTCGCCCTGCTCAATGTACAGGCCGATCACGATTTCGTTCAGTCAGCCCTCTACGGTTTCGGGGCCGCAGTGGGGTTTTCCCTGGTTCTGGTGATGTTCGCTGCGATGCGCGAACGTATCGAGGTGGCAGAGGTTCCATCGATATTCCGCGGCCCAGCCATTGCCCTGGTTACTGCCGGTCTGATGTCCCTGGCCTTCATCGGTTTTTCGGGACTGGTGAAGGGCTGAGGCGGGCCGATGCTGAGTGCTGCCCTGTCCCTGACGCTGCTTGCGCTGGTCTTCGGACTACTGCTGGGATACTCCTCCATTCGCTTTCGTGTAGAGGGTGATCCGGTAGCGGATCAGATCGATGCCATTCTGCCCCAGACGCAGTGTGGCCAGTGTGGCTATCCCGGCTGCCGCCCCTATGCAGAGGCGATAGCGGCCGGAGAAGCGGACATAAACCGGTGTCCTCCGGGGGGAGAGCAGGTTATTCAGGCGCTGGCGGATCTGCTAGGCCGCGAGCCAAAACCTCTCGATCCAGAACACGGGGAAGAGAAACCCCGCATGGTGGCCTTCATCGATGAGTCCGACTGCATCGGCTGCACCCTGTGTATCAAGGCGTGCCCGGTGGATGCCATTCTGGGAGCACCCAAACAGATGCACACCGTCATCGCTTCGGAGTGTACTGGTTGCGAACTCTGTGTAGAGCCTTGCCCGGTGGATGTGATCAGCATGATTCCGGTTGAGGAGGATATCAGCCATTGGAAATGGCCATTACCCAAAGTGGCAAATGGAGGGACACTGTGAAACTCTGGTCCTTTCATGGTGGCATTGCACTGCCCGGACACAAACAGGAGTCCACCGGTAACCCGCTGAGAACCGCTCCGCTGCCCAGGCACCTGATCCTCCCCTTGTCACAACACCTTGGGGTTCCGGCGGAACCGCTGGTCTCTGTGGGTGACAAAGTGCTCAAGGGGGAGATGATCGCCAGGCCCGGCGGTTTTGTCAGCGCCCCTCTGCATGCCAGCAGCTCGGGTACGGTAATCGCTATCGAAGAGCGTCCGGTGCCACACCCCTCCGGACTCTCTGCTCCCTGCATCATCATCGAAACCGATGGGGAGGAGCGCTGGACAACACTCCAGCAACAGAGCGACTACCGTCAGCTCGAACCCGCAACGATCCGTGAACAGATCCGTCAGGCCGGAATCGTCGGTCTCGGAGGTGCAGGCTTCCCCTCCTATATCAAGCTCAATCCAGGCAAGACGGTCAGAACCCTGATCCTGAATGGTGCCGAGTGCGAACCCTACATTACCTGCGACGACATATTGATGCGCGAACGGGCCGAGGAGGTGTTGCAAGGGCTGCTCATCATCCGTCACGCCGTCCAGGCGCTGCACTGTATCGTCGCCATCGAAGAGAACAAGCCAGAGGCCTTCCATTCGATGCAGCATGCGCTGCAACACTTCTCTGAAGGGGCCAACGCCATAGAGATTGTCT
Source organism: Chromatiales bacterium (assembly GCA_026984715.1). Classification (GTDB taxonomy): domain Bacteria; phylum Pseudomonadota; class Gammaproteobacteria; order Thiohalospirales; family Thiohalospiraceae; genus DRMK01. The sequence goes on from JALSRO010000073.1 coordinate 1,972, forward strand.
CCATACCAGCCCGTTATCCCGCCGGGGGGGAGAAACAGCTCATCAAGGTGCTAACCGGCCAGGAGGTTCCCTCTGGTGGTCTCCCCATCCAGCTGGGGGTGGTTTGTCACAATGTCGCCACTGCGGCGGCAGTATTCCGTGCAGTGAGATACGGGGAACCTCTTCTCTCCCGCATCGTAACCGTTACCGGTAGCGCCATAGCAGAACCCTGCAACCTGGAGGCGTTGACAGGAACACCGGTGATGGAGCTGCTCGCCACCTGTGGTACCGACTTCAATGTGCTTGAGGAGGTGATCATGGGTGGGCCGATGATGGGTATCGTGCTGGCCGACCATGAGGTTCCACTGGTCAAGACCGGCAACTGCCTGTTGACGGTGCGTCGTGGAGAGATGGAACAACATCCCACGGTGATGCCCTGTATCCGCTGTGGGAAATGCGCCGATGCCTGTCCGGTCAGCTTGCTGCCACAACAGCTCTACTGGCACGCCCGTGCCAAAGAGTTCGACAAGATCCAGGAGCAGAATCTGTTCGACTGTATCGAATGCGGCTGTTGCGCCTATGTCTGCCCCAGCAACATTCCTCTGGTTCAGTACTACCGCTTTGCAAAGAGCGAGATCAGGGAACAGCAGGAGCAGAAGCGAAAGGCGGATCTCGCTCGCCGGCGCCATGAGCAGCGGGAACAGCGCCTGGCGCGCGAAAAGGCGGAGCGCGCCGCCCGGCATGCCCGTAAGAAGCCAGGCATCACCGACGAGAAGAAAAAGGCTGCCATCCAGGCGGCCCTCGAGCGAGCCAAGGCCAGCAAAAGTAAACAGGGAGCCCCTACCGACGATGTTTAAGAAGGCGCTCAGCTCTCCCCACATCCACTGCCCCGATTTCAGTACAAGGGGTCTGATGTTCCAGGTGATTCTGGCCCTGCTGCCAGCCGCAGCCGCCTATGCCTGGCTGTTTGGCTGGGGTGTGGTCATCAACATGCTCCTGGCAATCTTCGTGGCGCTCGGCAGCGAGGCGGTGATGCTTTCACTGCGCGGTCGTCCTCTGCAGCCATCTATCGGGGATGGCAGCGCCATTCTCACGGCGATGCTGCTTGCATTCGCACTCCCCCCCTTGGCTCCCTGGTGGCTGACGACCATCGGCGTGGCGTTCGCCATTGTGGTGGCCAAACAGCTCTACGGTGGCCTTGGCTTCAACCCATTCAACCCGGCCATGATCGGTTACGTGGTGCTGCTGGTCTCCTTCCCGCGCGAACTCACTCTCTGGTCGCTACCGGCTTCACTCTCCACCCAGACTCTGGACCTGAGTGCCACCCTGAGTTATGTGTTTTCAGGCACTCTCCCGCCCGGTTTGACCATCGACGCGCTCACTTCCGCTACCCCGCTGGATGTGATGAAGACCCAGCTGAGGCTGGGACACGCCACCGGTGAAATCATGGCCGCTCATCCGGTGTTCGGCCTGGTTGGAGGCAAGGGGTGGATATGGGTCAATCTACTGTTACTGGCCGGTGGGGTGTGGCTCATCTACCGGCGGGTGATTAGCTGGCACATCCCAGCCGCACTGCTGGGCAGCCTGTTCACCGTTTCTCTGTTGTTCTATGCGCTCGATCCGCAACACGCCCCCTCCCCTCTATTTCATCTCTTCAGCGGCGCCGCCATTCTGGGGGCATTTTTCATCGCCACCGATCCAGTCACGGCAGCCACATCGAATATCGGCAGGATCTGGTACGGAGCGGGGATCGGGCTCCTCATCTTTGTCATCCGCAGCTGGGGCGGTTTCCCTGATGGTGTCGCCTTTTCGGTGCTGTTGATGAATATGGCCGCCCCCACCATCGATCACTACACCCGGCCCAGGGTGTTCGGACACGGAGGGAAGGATGGTTAGAAAGATCCTTTCCAGCGCGCTCCTGCTCGCACTGTTTGCACTGGTTGGTGCAACGCTGGTGGCCGCTACCCATCAGATCACCGCAGAGCGAATCGCCGCCAACCATCGGGAGGCGATACTCAAACGGCTCGATGTTCTGGTGGCCAAGCAGAGCTATGACAACGACCTCGTCAGCGACACTATCCAGATCACCGATCCGGAGCTGGCCACTCCCAAAAGGCCTGTAACCGTCTATCGGGCGCGGCTGGGAGGAAAGCCGGTTGCAGCTGTCTTCTCCGTGGTTGCGCCGGATGGCTACAACGGCGCCATCAATCTCCTGGTGGCCATCGACTACGACGGTACTATTGCCGGAGTGAGGGTGGTTTCCCACCGGGAGACACCCGGTCTTGGAGACAGCATCGACGAACAGCGCTCAGACTGGATCCTCAGTTTTTCGGGAAAGAGCCTGACCAACCCCGATGAACAGGGGTGGCATGTAAAACGGGATGGTGGAGTGTTCGACCAGTTTACAGGCGCAACCATCACTCCGCGGGCTGTCGTCAAGGCGGTCTTCCGCACCCTGCGCTATTATTCCCGGCACCGGGAGGAGATCTTCACCGCACCCGCGATTCCACTGGAGCCGCACCATGAGTAAATCACCCTATGCAGAGATTATTCGCAACGGTTTCTGGTCAAACAACGTTGCGCTGGTACAGATTCTCGGACTCTGTCCGCTACTGGCCGTCACCAATACCACCATCAACGGGCTCGGCCTGGGGATGGCGACCACGCTGGTCTTGATTGCATCCAATCTGATCGTCTCCCTGATTCGCAATATTGTGCGGGAGGAGATCCGGCTGCCGGCTTTCGTGATGATTATCGCTTCTCTG
>JALSRO010000074.1 GCA_026984715.1 Chromatiales bacterium
AATAGAGCCCGATCCCAATCCCCAGCAGTCCCACCCCACAGGCGGTGGCGGCCATCTCCACCAGAAACTTGCGGCGACCGGGTTGGTGACCCGGTACCCTTTTATCGTCTTGCCCGCTCATTTCCCGATCCGGCCGAGACCCGTCCTACGCCTTCACTACCTTGCAGGCACACTTCTTGTAATCGGTCTCCTTAGACAATGGGTCGGTGGCGTCCAGGGTGAGTTTGTTCACCAGGCGACCAGCGTCGAACCAGGGGACAAACACCAATCCCCGGGGAGGCCTGTTGCGCCCACGGGTATCCACACGAGTCACGATCTCCCCGCGCCGGGTGATCACCTTCACCTTGCTGCCGTTGCGCAACTTGCGCTTGCGGGCATCTTTCGGGTTCATGTAGAGGACGGCATCCGGCATCGCCCGGTAGAGCTCCGGTACCCTGCGGGTCATGGAACCAGAGTGCCAGTGCTCCAGTACCCGTCCGGTGCAGAGCCAGAGATCGAACTCCCTGTCGGGGCTCTCGGCGGGAGGTTCATAGGGGGCGAAAATGATGTTGGCCTTGCCATCCGGCTTGCCGTAGAACTGCACCACATCCCTGCCCCCCTTGACATGGGGGTCATAGCCACCCCGATAGCGCCACAAGGTTTCCTTGCCATCGATCACCGGCCAACGCAGACCCCTGGCCTTGTGGTAAGCATCGTACTCGGCCATCTCGTGACCCTTCTTCGGCCCCTCGTGCTGGAAGCGGCGATACTCCTCGAACAGCCCCTTCTGTACATAGAAACCGAAATGCTCGGACTCGTCGTTGTCGTAATGGTTGCCCCGCTCGTCGGTGACCTTGGGTTTCGGGAACTTGTCCACCTGGCCGTTGGCGTAGAGGATATCGTAGAGGGTCTTGCCCCTGTATTCCGGCTTCTTGGCGATCAGCGCCTCGGGCCAGACATCCTCAACCCTGACGTGCCTGGAGAACTCCATGATCTGCCACAGGTCGGATCTGGCCTCGCCCGGTGCCTTCACCTGCTGGCGCCAGAACTGGGTGCGCCGTTCGGAGTTGCCGTAGGCACCCTCCTTTTCCGCCCACATGGCGGTGGGCAGGATGAGGTCGGCTCCCATGGCCGAGACAGTGGGGTAGGGATCGGAGACGACGATGAAGTTATCCGGGTTGCGCCAACCGGGCAGCGATTCACCATTGAAGTTGGCCGCCGCCTGCAGGTTATTGTTGCACATCACCCAGAAGCAGTTCATCCTGCCGTCCTTCAGCGCACGATGCATGGCGACGGCATGGATCAGGGTCTTGCCCATTTCGGGATCCTTGGCCCGCGGGATGGTACCCTCCGGCAGCTTCCAGATCTTTTCTGCGAACTTGCAGTGGGCATCCTTCTTGGTCACCAGATCGGCAGGCAGGCGATGGGTGAAGGTGCCCACCTCACGTGCCGTACCGCAGGCGGAAGGCTGGCCGGTGAGGGAGAACGGGCCGTTGCCCGGTTCGGCGATCTTGCCCATCAGCAGGTGGATGTTGTAGACGTTGCCGTTCACCCATACCCCGCGGGTATGCTGGTTGAAGCCCATGGTCCACAGGGACATCACCTTCTTGTCGGGATCGGCATAGAGTGCGGCCAGCTTCCGCAGCTTCTTCACCGGCACGCCGGAGAGCCTGGATGTGTATTCGAAGGTGTATTTCGAGACCAGCCTGGCGTACTCCTCGAAGCCGATCTTGCTGAGCTTGCCCCTGGCCCGGTTCTTTGCCGCCTTCTCACGTGGATCGGCATCGCGCAGGCCGTAACCGATGTCGGTGGGTGTCTTGTTGAAATGAACATGCTTGTCGATGAAATCCTTGTCGTAGGCGTTGGTCTGGATGATATGGTTGGCGATGCAATTGGAGATGGCCAGATCGGTCTGCGGGTGGAATACGATGCCGTTGTCGGCCAGCTCGAAACAACGGTTCCTGAAGGTGGAGAGTACATGTACCTCACAACCCTTCTTGGTGAGCCGGGTGTCGGTGATCCGCGACCAGAGGATCGGGTGCATCTCCGCCATGTTGGAGCCCCACAGCACGAAGCCGTCGGCGAGCTCCATGTCATCGTAGCATCCCATCGGCTCGTCGATACCGAAGGCGCGCATGAAGGCTCCTACCGCCGACGCCATGCAGTGGCGGGCGTTGGGCTCCAGGCTGTTGGAGCGGAAGCCGGCCTTGATCAATTTCTGCGCCGCATAACCCTCCCAGAGGGTCCACTGACCGGAGCCAAACATGCCGATCCCCTTCGGACCCTTCGCCTTGCGGGCGGCGACAAATTTTTCCGCCATGATATTGAACGCCTCGTCCCAGGACACCTGCTCGAACTCGCCGTTCTTGTCGAATTTGCCGTTCTTCTTGCGCAGCAGCGGTTTGGTGAGGCGGTCCTTACCATACATCACCTTTGCCAGGAAGTATCCCTTGATACAGGCGAGGCCCTTGTTGACCGGCGCATCCGGGTCACCCTGGGTAGCCACCACCCGCCCGTCCTTGACTCCCACCAGCACGCTGCAGCCGGTGCCACAGAACCGGCACGGAACCTTGTCCCAGCGGATACCGTCGCCCCCCTGTTGGGCATACAGTGCGGCAGGCACGGTGATCCCCGCGGTGGTGGCCGCGGCCACCACCGCATTACTCTTGATGAACTCTCGTCTCGTCAGTTTCATGTCGATACCTCCCGATGGGTGATGCTGGATTCGTCGTTGTATTCATACACAAGGGCAGCGCTCAACACGCCGGACAGATTGTGCAGCTGCATGATGGTCTCGCTGTACCGGAGGGGTTCCTGCCGATCGACGCATACCACCAGTTTGCCCTGCCCGGATACCGCGTGGACCTCTACCCCCTCCAGCGCCTCGATCCGATCGAGTACCAGCTGAATCTTCTCCGGCCGGGTGTGCAGCACCAGGCTACAGATCCCCATGGATGCACCTCCGGTACCGGGACACAGAGCGGTTTCGGCCTGGTTGTTTCTCCCTCATCACCATCGCTGCTGTCACGATGTCGCCTCCCGGATGTCGATGGCCCCTTCCGGACAGGAAGCAACGCATCCGCCGCACCCGGTGCACAGTTCATGATCGAACTCGGGCCGGGCAAAACCCCCGACGATCAGCCGGAAGCGGATCGCCTCCTCCTCGCATGCGTCTCCGCAGGAGCGGCACATCACCCCTTTTTCTGCCAGGCACCTCTGATACAAACCAACTTTATGCCGCCATGGCAATCCCCGGGTTCTATCCAGAGCACCACTTTCACAGACTCGAGCACACTCCCCGCAAAAGGTACAGGCGCCGCGCTGAAAATCGACCACTGGCAATTTTCCTCGCCCAAGAGCAATGATCTTTTCGGAGCAAACATCTATGCACTCACCACAGTTCGTACAAATCCCGTCAAAATATGCTTCGGGAACAGACCACGGAGGCCTGATTGGATGCTGTTTTCGATACCAGTCTCCACACAAAAAGCGGGAGCGACCACCATTCAACCGTTGCGCACAGTCCGTATCCATTTTGGAACCACCAAATACCCCAGTTTTAATATGGTTTTATAACCTTACATTACTCGTGTGTTTTATGTTGACCTTGATCTATATCAATTCAATGGAAAAATATCGTATTGCTGAAAAGAGCGGTCACGAGCACGCAGGAGGCGGGTTCGATACCGGGGGCGAACAACATCTGGAGGCCATCAGGACTACTCTCCGAAGTAGCACAGAACCGGGACAGACGCAGGATATCCGATGGAGGCGAGATAAACAGGAGAGCTGATCCCCCCCGGCTCCGGGCCAACAACCTTGGCGGGAAGGAATCACCGTGAGACAATCATCGTTTTACCAAAGGCCTATATCCATGACCGCACAGATCATCGACGGAAAGAGTATTGCTCAGCAGCTTCGCCAGAAGGTCGCGCAGCAGGTTGCGCAGCGAACGGAGAAGGGAATGCGTGCACCCGGGCTTGCGGTCATCCTGGTGGGGGAGGACCCTGCTTCTCAAGTCTATGTGGGGCACAAACGCAAGGCTTGCCAGGAGGCTGGGATCCACTCGGTCTCCTACGACCTTCCCGCCGATACACCGCAACAGGAGCTGCTCGACCTCATCGACAGGTTGAATGCCGCCCAGGAGATCGACGGCATCCTGGTGCAGCTTCCCCTGCCGGATCACATAGACGCGGAGACCATCATCGAACGCATCCACCCCAGCAAGGATGTGGACGGCTTTCACCCGTACAACATGGGCCGCCTGGCGCTACGTATCCCCATCCTGCGCCCCTGCACCCCCTATGGGGTGATGACCCTGCTGGAGAAGATCGGCGAGCCGATCCGTGGCCGCAATGCGGTGGTGGTGGGAGCTTCCAACATCGTGGGCCGTCCGATGAGCCTCGAACTGCTGCTGGCCGGTTGCACAGTCACCATCTGCCACCGTTTCACCCACGATCTGGCCGAACAGGTGAGACACGCCGAAATACTGGTGGTGGGTGTGGGCAAACCAGGGTTGATCAAGGGGGAGTGGATCCGGCCAGGAGCCATCGTCGTCGACGTAGGGATCAACCGAACCGCTGAAGGCAGACTGGTAGGCGATGTAGAGTTCGAGTCAGCCCGACAGCGTGCCGGGTGGATTACACCGGTACCCGGTGGCGTGGGGCCCATGACTGTTGCCACCCTGCTGCAGAATACGCTCTACGCGGCAGAGAAGCTGCACAGCCTGG
>JALSRO010000075.1 GCA_026984715.1 Chromatiales bacterium
GTTCCATCAACAAAGCCCAGAACCCGGCCGCCTGATAGGGCTCACAGACTACCCCTCTTCAGGCTCATTTCTGGATTGGAAAGGACTGGTGGCGCTGTCGCCATGCAGAATCTCCACGCTGGTGGGTGAGATGCTGCCGCCCAAACCGGCGGTGCTGGTGAGGGAGTAGCGGTTGAGCCGGAAGGTGGCGCTGACGGTGCATGCCCCGCTGATCAGACCGGTGGTGTAGCTGTCTCCGTTGAGGGTGCCGCTGCAGCCGGTAACGCTATCGATGTGGTAGCCGGTGTCGGGTGTGAGGGTGAAGTCGGCGCTGTCACCATGCAGGACTACCGCGCTGGCGGGTGAGATGGTTCCCCCCGCGCCGCTGCCGGCGGAGAGGGTGTAGCTGTTGCGTGTAAAGGTGGCGTCGATGGTACATGTGCCGCCGATCGGTCCGGTGGTGTAGTGATTGCCATTGAGGGTGCCGCTGCAGCCGGTAACGCTATCGATGTGGTAGCCGGTGTCGGGTGTGAGGGCGAAGTCGGCGCTGTCGCCATGTCTCACCTGAAGCCGCTGTGGCTGGATGCCGCCGCCGGCGGTGGCCTCGGTATCCACCCAGTGGCTGCTGATGCGGAATATCGCGGTGATGGTGCAATCCCCAGTCACCACCCCCGTGGTATAGGTGTTTCCCGATAGGCTTCCGCGGCAGCCGTCGATCTCTTGCAGGAGATAATTCTCTGCCGGGTGCAGAGAGAAAGAGGCCATCTCCCCATGCCGAACTTTCGCCCGGGCCGGGGTGATGGCGCCGTGCTCGGCTACCGTATCGACGGTGTGCGTGACGACGATCCAGTCCGCCGGGCCATAATCCACGCAGGCGGAGAGCAGCAGGGTGACGAACGCCGCCCCGAGGCTCAATCGCCCGCTAAGGATCAACTTGGCTCTATCCGCCATGCTCGGCCAGATGGAGGTTTCGCCCCCGGCTCAGGAGACCTTCCTGTAGATCAGGCCGGGATGCAGCAGCAGCTCCCCCTTCTTCACCTGATCCAGCGGGCAGCCCTCGTCGTCACACTCCGCCAGGCGGTCGAACACATAGCGGCCGTCGCGATTCTCGATGAACTGGAATATGGGCTTGCCGAGATGACTGCCAATGGCGGGCCCGTGATGGCGCTGTTTGCTCATGGTGGTTCTCCTTTTTTCGATGTAAATCTCGATGGCGGCCAGTGCGAATAGTCGTCGACTGGAGCGGCGTCGTTTCTCCCCCTCCCCGGTTTCGCCGGCCGCCGGAGTATTCACCATAGATATCGTCACGTCGGGTGGTGGTTTTGAGCTTTTGGGTGTAAATGAGCGGCGATGGAGCTGCTACTGTCGATAGGCACCGGCAGTATGTCGAAAAAACTACCACTATGGTGGAGAACGAGCTGTTCTATACTGTTGGCGTGGGTTCTATCGGAACCGTTAGGAGAGAGGACCATCCTTGTCGAGGGTTGAAGAGCGATGCCATGTCCATCGATGCCGCAGTGTTGACCATCGGGAACCTGGCCCGTGCCGCGGAGGTCAACGTCGAGACGGTGCGTTACTACCAGCGGCTGGGGCTGATCCAGGAGCCTCCCAGACCCCGCGAGGGGTATCGGCGCTATCCGGCCCAAACCGTGGAGCGCATCCGGTTCATCAAGCGGGCGCAGCGGCTTGGATTCAGCCTGAAGGAGATCGCCGAACTGCTGGAGCTGGAGGATGGGCACTGTATGGATATGCGTATCCGTGCCGAGAGAAAGCGCGCCCGTATCGACCAGCAGATCGGTGACCTCGAAAAGCTGCGCGACACCCTGGATGAGCTCATCGAGAGCTGCGGCGCAGACAGCGATGCCTCCCGCTGCCCCATCGTCGAGAATTTGATGGGCAAGCGCTCCTGATCTTCCACCAGCTGCAGGATACTCCTTGACTCCGTACCGGGGTACGGGGTCTAAGCTGCATCCTGGGAGGAGACGGAGTATGCCCGAGATGCAATCCACTACAGCAGTACAACCCGGCAGAGGTTCCCTGATCGCAGCGGCGATTGCCGCCGCGGGGGCCTCGCTGTGCTGTGTCGCGCCACTACTGTTCCTGCTGCTCGGCATCGGCGGTACCTGGATCGGTAGTCTCACCGCGCTGGAGCCGTACCGACCGCTGTTCGTCGCCACCACCCTGCTGTTTCTGCTCCTCGCGTTTCGCAGCCTCTACCTGATGCCGCGGCGATGCGCCCCCGGTGACGCCTGCGCCGAGCCGCGTACTCTGCGCAACCAGCGCATCATTTTCTGGACCGTTACCGTGCTGCTGGTGGCTCTGCTGACTTTTCCGTACTACGGCGCGGTCTTTCTATGAGTTTTTTCACCGAATGATTGATCTGGAGGAGTAGCAATAAATGAAACGTACATTACTGATCCTCCTGTTTGCAGCGATACTGGCAATCGGGCAGCTGTTCACTCTCACGGCAGATGCCGCCGACAGCAGAACCGTTGTGCTCGAGGTGTCCGGCACGACCTGCCAGGTCTGTCCGGTCACCGTTCGCAAGGCGCTGGAAAGGGTTCCGGGGGTAGCGGCTGTGAAGGTGAGTTACGACACGGGAACCGCCACGGTTTCATTCAATCCCGGCAAAACGGATGTGGATGCATTGACCGCAGCCACGGCGAACGCGGGTTATCCTTCCGCACTGAAACAGTGATGGGCAGTACCGCATTCTCCGGCGGCAGCGGTCTTCACATAGCCATCATCGGCTCCGGCTCTGCCGCCTTTGCCGCAGCGATCGAGGCGGCGGAGCGGGGCGCGCGTGTGACCATCATCGAAGCCGCAGAGGTGATCGGCGGAACCTGCGTCAACACCGGTTGTGTGCCGTCGAAGATCCTCCTCCGTGGTGCCTATATCGCGCACCTCCAGGGCCACCACGCATTCGCTGGCGTGGCGCTGAACAGTCCGGTGATCGATCGCGATGCAATGGTGGAGCAACAGCAGGAGCTGGTGGAAAGACTGCGTCACGCCAAGTACGAAAGCATTCTGGAGAGCACTCCCGGGATCCGGCTGGTTCGCGGCACGGCGCGCTTCAAGAGCGTGAACACATTGCTCGTTTCCCAGGCCGATGACGCCGAAAGGGAGATCCGGGCCGACCGCATTCTGCTGGCTACGGGTGCCAGTGCTTCGCTACCCGATATCGCCGGATTGCGGGACACCCCCTACTGGACCTCGACCGAGGCGCTGGTCGCCAAGGCCGTCCCGGAACATCTGTTGGTGATCGGCGGCTCGGCCGTTGCCTTGGAGCTGGCCCAGGCGTTCAGCCATCTGGGTGCTGCCGTTACCATACTGGCCCGATCGACACTGTTGTCGAGAGAAGATCCGGTGATTGGTGAAGGCCTGACCGAACTGTTTGACGGTGAAGGTATCAAGGTCTTGTTGAACACCGTGCCGAAGTCGGTACGTCATGACGGCAAGCGGTTCATCCTGCGGACCGGCAGTGGCGAGCTGCATGGCGATCGGCTGCTGGTAGCCACAGGCGGCACACCGAACACCGCTGCGCTCGGTCTGGATGAAATCGGAGTCCGAACCGATGAACGAGGTAGCATCGTCATCGACGACCATATGCGCAGCAGCGTCGAGAATATCTATGCGGCGGGCGACTGCACCAGCCAGCCCAAGTTCGTCTATGTCGCAGCTGCTGCCGGTACGCGCGCTGCCCGGAATATGATGGGAGACAATGCAGCCATCGACCTGTCCGCCATGCCGAAAGTCCTATTTACCTCTCCGCAGGTCGCAACGGTTGGCCTGAGTGAACAGCAGGCCGAGTCTCGGGGGCTGGTGGTCGAAAGCCGCACGCTGGAGCTGGAAAACGTCCCGCGTGCACTGGCCAGCCTGGATACCCGTGGTTTCATAAAACTCGTCGCAGAGAAAGAGAGCGGCCGCATCGTCGGCTGTCAGCTGTTGGCGCACGAAGGTGGCGAGATCATTCAGGCAGCGGCGCTGGCTATTCGCTACGGCATCACCACGCGGGATCTCGCCGACCAGCTGTTCCCCTACCTGACGATGGTGGAGGGGCTGAAACTGGCGGCGCAGACATTCGACAAGGAGCTGAGCCAACTTTCTTGTTGTGCGGGGTGAACCGGGGTGGCCAGTCCAATGAGCCTTTAGCTCGGGGATGGGGCGGCCGGCGGCCCTTCGCTTCAGCGGGGCGTGGCGAACAGCTGGGTCCAGTAGTCGCGGTAGTCTGCGTCACTGTTATGGTAGCGGGCAGTGCCGACCTCCGTGTAGTTGCCGTTCATGATATTGGCGCAGTGTCCGGGGCTCGACAGCCAGCCGGCCATCACCTCGTCGACGGTGACGAGGCCGGCGGCGATGTTCTCGCCGGTGGTCCGCCATGAGTAGCCGGCGTTGGTTACCCGTTGGGAGGAGGATAGGCCATCCGAGCCGGTATGGCTGAAGAAGTTGTGTTCGCCCATGTCCCGGCTGTGGTCCAGCGCCACAGCGGCGAGTGTGCAGTTCCAGGTCAACGACGGGGCCGCCGAAAATGACTGCGCTCCGCACCGGCGTGAAGCGGCGCGGGCCCGGTTGATTCGGTCCAGCATCTCCCGGTCCATATCGCTCATACAGCCTTCATTTGGCGAGGAGGGACCATCACTCTCTGGCTGGTCGCCGCCAGCAGCTGTTTCGGCGCCGGAGGGGGCGTCGGGCGAGGGCGGGCTGTCTGCCACCGAACCCTGATCCTTG
>JALSRO010000076.1 GCA_026984715.1 Chromatiales bacterium
AGGCCGGCCATGCGCCCACGTCCGACCAGCCGGCAGTGAGTGGAATGACTGCGGATCTGAAACATGACTCCGCCCCTTCCCGGTTGATCTTCTCCATAACCGCATAGTCGATGGAGTCTTCAGGGCATGAGCCGAAGGTCTCTGCATCTATGCGGTAGAAGTCCCTGTCGCTGCAGCCCCGCTCGAAGGCCCGCTGGCAGCTCTCCAGGATGTCGGACCGGCAGTGGCGCAAGGCGTCCAGCCAAACGGACGCCTTCATCATGAACATGCCGCTGTTCCACAGGTACTCACCCGAGCCGACATACTCCTCTGCGGTGGTGCGATCGGGTTTCTCCACAAATATATCTATCCCGCAGGCATGACAGCGTGCATCACCCTGGTTGGCATGATCTGCTGCTTTCAGGGGCTCGCCCTTGCGGATATATCCGTAACCGGTTTCGGGACCGTCGGGGGTGATGCCGAAGGTGACCAGATAATCCCTCTCCGCCAGCGAGGCCGCTTCAGCAACCGCCGCATGGAACGCTGCCACATCGTGGATGACGTGATCGGCCGGCATCACTAGCATGAGAGCATCCTGCTGTTGGGAGAGTGCCAGGGCGGCCAGCGTCAATGCCGGCGCGGTGTTTCTCCCTACCGGTTCCAGGATGATGCGGGAGCCTTCCTGTCCGGCTTCCCGCAGCTGCTCGGCCACCAGGAAGCGGTGCTCTTCATTACACACCACTGTCAGCGTGGCGATAGGCTGTTCCATCCCTTTCAGACGGCTGACGGTTTCCTGCAGCATGGTCTGCTCACCAACGAGGGGCAATAGCTGCTTGGGAAAAAGTTTGCGGGAGAGCGGCCAGAGACGCGTTCCGGAACCGCCGGAGAGAACAACCGGGGCAATCTGCAACCCCATGGTCAGACTCTCCCCTCGGCCTGCAGCTCCTCTCTGGCCTTGCGGATGAACGCTGCCACGAAAGCAGCAAAAATCCCCGCGAACAGGCCAGTAATCAAGGATACCAATACGATGGTCGTTCCTTTCACCCCGACGGGCTCTGCGGAACGCATCGGGGCTATCAGCATCCTGGTTTCCCGCATATTGTTTACCGCCGCCTGGATCTTGGCTATCTCCGCAGCCTGCTCCTGCTGCTCGCGAGAATTGTCGGAGATGGTGTTATTGAGGGAATCCTTCTCCCGGGGAATATCGATATGCAGCCGCTCCTCCAGCGCCGCGAGCCGCTGGTTGTTCTGCTGGATCTCATTGTCTATCATCAACAGCGTCATGGCCTGGGTCTCGTCCCCTGTCTGGGCGCGGGCCAGTTTCCGATAACCCATGGCATCATCCACCAACGCCTTCAACTCCTCTATCTGATCGTTCAATAGTTTCGCCGTCTGATCGAGACGTTTCAGATCTGCGGTCAACACCCTGTGGCGATCCTGCAGTGCGCTCAGTTTGTTTCGGCTCCTGTCCAGCTCGACGTTCATCTCCTTCTTGACGATCTCGAAGACGCGCTGGTGATTCCGCTTCACATACTCCACGACCTTCTTGTGCAGCTCAACGAGATCTGCTCCCTTGTATTCCGGTGCCTTGCTCTCCAAAACGACCACTTCACTGTTTCCGGGAATTCGTGCAGTAATCTTGAAGTCTGCATCGCTCTTTTTTGAAAACTGTTCCAGAACGTAAGGGATATATGCCTCATTGATCTTGGCAAGCAGGGTTGCTGGCCGATCGATGAGCAGCGTCTTACCATCCTCCATTACCGTCCCTATCTCGATAGTCGTGGTATAACGGTACTTCTCGGGTTTCAACAGGGCAAATACCAGGCCCAGGAGAACGAAAGCCATAAACACGGCCAGAATGGTACGTTTCTGTTCCACCAGAATACGCAACAGATCCAGCAAACTGATTTCATCGTCGCGCGCAACAGCCGGCGTCACATTTACGTCAGATATCTTGGGTATACTACTCATATGACCACTTTACCCCCCGCCAACCGGCTTTGAACCTGCTCAGAAGACCCAAGCAGGCCAGAATCTACTATCGATAACTGCCTCCCGGCTCCGCACATAGAGGAACAGGCACGCACCAACCATCCTGTTGGCGCTACCCCGATCGGGAGACAACACCAGACGCTGGCAAAACCGCGATTATGACTTAAAGCCATCACTCCGTCCAGCCGTACGATTGTGGTTCAAAAACACCCATAGCAACAATGCCCCGAATAGTGCGATCGACGCCGCAACGAGAAATCCCGATGACGGCCCTAGATGCTCCCACATATAGCCGCTGTACAGACTGCCGACCGCTCCACCCGCCCCGAAACTGACGCTGCTGTAGAGCGCCTGCCCCTTGCCCTGATGCCTGCCGGTGAAACAGCGGTGGACGAGGGCGATGGCGGAGGCGTGGAACACGCCGAAGCTGGCGGCGTGCAGCAGCTGGGAGAACAGCAGCAGGTAGAGACTCCCGGCCCCCAGCCCGATGAGCAGCCAGCGCAGTGCCGCCAGCAGCAGGCTGGCCAGCAGCAGGTTGTACAGCCCGATGCGCGGAACCAGGCGGTGCATCACCAGAAATATCCCCACCTCCGCCAACACCCCCAACCCCCAGAGCTGGCCGATGGTGCCGCGGGAGTAGCCGTACTGCTCCAGGTAGAGAGTATAGAAGGTATAATAGGGACCGTGGCTCGCCTGCATCAGGAAACAGCACAGAAGCAGCGCCAGCACCTGCGGACGGGCCAGGATCTCCAGCAACGGCCGGTGCCGGGTACCCGGGGCCTCCACCTTGCCTTCAGGAACCTGCCAGGCGACGGCGGAGATCGCCAGCAGCAGGCCCAGCATCACCCACGGCAGCAGCTCGACCCCAAAGCGATCCAGCAACGGCCCGAGCCCCACCACCACCACGATGAACCCCACCGATCCCCACAGCCGGATCAGGCTGTAGCGCTGCTGTTCGCTCCCCAGGTGAGCCAGCGTCACCGCCTCGAACTGCGGCAACACCGCGTTCCAGAAGAAGCTGAACAGCAACATCACCAACGCGACCCACCAGTATCCCTGAGCCGCGAATATGGTAGCAAAGGCAACGGCGGCAAACAGCGAACCAAGTCGCACGATGCGCATCCCCTGCCCGGTGTGATCGGCGATCCATCCCCACACGTTCGGGGCGATGATCTTGGTGGCCATGAGGATGGCCATCAGCTCGCCGATCTGGCGTGGGGTGAAACCGAGCGACTCGAGATAGAGCGCCCAGTAGGGGATCAGCGCGCCGAGGCTGGCGAAGTAGAAGAAGTAGAAACTGGAGAGGCTCCGGTAGGGCATTCAGGCGTGAACGGGATCAGCCATCCACGCGGCCCGGGATCACCGGGGTACCTGACACCACGTCCCGGTTCTGCGCCCGATGGCGCAGCAGATGATCCATCAGCACCATGGCCAGCATCGCCTCGGCCACCGGAACCGCCCGAATGCCGACACAAGGGTCGTGGCGCCCCGTGGTCACCACCTCCACTGCCTTGCCGCGGACGTCCACGCTGCGACCGGGGATGCGGATGCTGGAGGTAGGCTTGAGGGCGATGGAGACGGTGATCTCCTGGCCCGTGGAGATCCCGCCCAGCACGCCCCCGGCGTTGTTGCCGAGAAAACCCTGCGGGGTCAGCTCGTCACGGTGCTCGCTCCCCTTCTGCTCCACGCTGGCGAAACCGGCCCCGATCTCCACCCCCTTGACCGCGTTGATCCCCATCATGGCGTGGGCAATGTCGGCGTCCAGACGGTCGAACACCGGCTCTCCCAGGCCCGGCGGAACCCCGGCAGCCACCACATTCACCCGGGCGCCGATGGAGTTCCCCTCCTTGCGCAGGGCATCCATGAAGGACTCCATCTCCGCCACCTTCGCCGCATCGGGACAGAAAAACGGATTGCGCTCCACCTCATCCCAATCCAGCCTCTCCGCCCGGATGGGGCCGAGTTGGGCCAGATAGCCTTGGATGGCGATCCCCTCCGCGGCCAGATACTTGCGCGCGACGGCCCCCGCCGCCACCCGCGCCGCCGTCTCTCGCGCCGAGGAGCGTCCGCCGCCGCGATAGTCGCGGATCCCGTATTTCTGCTGATAGGTGTAGTCGGCATGGCCGGGACGGAAGCGATCCATGATCCCGGAGTAGTCCTTGGAGCGCTGGTCGGTGTTCTCGATCAGCAGGGCGATGGGCGCGCCGGTGGTCTTTCCCTCGAACAGGCCGGAGAGGATACGCACCCGATCCGGCTCGCGCCGCTGGGTGGTGTGGCGCGATCGTCCCGGCCGGCGCCGCTCCAGATCGCGCTGGATGTCCGCCTCATCGAGCTCCATCCCTGGCGGACAGCCATCCACCACGCAGCCGATGGCGGGGCCGTGGCTCTCGCCGAAGTTGGTGACGGCAAACAGCTTGCCGATGGTGTTGCCGGACATCAGATCACCTTGGAGAAGCGCCGCTGCGGCTGTTCACGGAGGTAGCGGTCGAAGGTCATGCAGATGTTGCGGATCAGCAGCTTCCCTTCAGGACGTACCTGGATACCGTTCTCGTCGAGGTTGAGCAGGCCATCCTTCTCCATCTCCTGCAGCTGAGTCAGTTCGTCAGCAAAATAGTCATCGAAATCAATCTCGAACTGGCGCTCAATCGACGATTTATTCAAATGAAAATGACAAATCAGTTGGGTGATCACCTCGCGGCGCAGCTTGTCGTCGGCGTCCAGCTCGACA
>JALSRO010000077.1 GCA_026984715.1 Chromatiales bacterium
TCGAATACCACCTTGCCGCGGTGATGGGGGGCAATCTCCTCCACTACCGTACCCAGGGTATCGAGGCGATAGTTCGACTGCCCGCTCTGGCTGACCGGTTTGGTTTTGAACCACTTGAACCAGATCCCCATCGCCACCACGGAAAAGATCGTCCACAGCAAGAGCTCGATGTTGAAAGAGATCCCGGACAGCAGGCCGATTCCCCCGACCAGGATGGCCGCGACGCCCAGCCCCAGCAGGAGAAAGGTGCCGGTCATCATCTCTGCGACAAGCAGTGCCAGTCCCAGCACAATCCAGTGCCACCAGAGTACGTTATCATTTAACAGTTCGAGCATACCGTCTCCTGAAGCGAAGATCCGTTGAGTGGAGTATACCCTGTTCCGGCCCGTTCCCAGCCTTTGGATGAGGCGGTACCGGGGTTGGAAAGGGAGGAGCCTCCGGTCTGACCGGTGACGGTGCCTGTCGCACCGGGGTATGGGGCGTCACTCCCCGGCGTGTCAATGAAAAATCTGAAACAGTTCTCCATTGATCAGGAAGTGGGACCAGATGCTGGCTGCGTAACCCAGGGCGATGGCCCAGGACCACTTCAGGTGGGCGAAGAAGGTATAGATCCCCCGTGCCTGCCCCATCAGGGCGACTCCGGCGGCAGATCCGATGGAGAGAAGCGAGCCACCGACACCGGCCGTCAGGGTGACCAGCAGCCATTGCCCGTGAGACATCTCGGGGTTCATGGTGAGTACGGCGTACATGACCGGAATGTTGTCGACTATGGAGGAGAGCACCCCGACCAGGATATTGGCACCGGTGGGCCCCAGGTCCACATACATCAGTTGGGATGCCAGAGCCAGATAGCCGATGGTGCCAAGGCCACCGACAGCCAGCACCACGCCGTAGAAGAACATCAGCGTATCCCACTCGGCCCGCTTCATGCTGATGAAGATATCGAAGGGGCGGCGGCGCGGTTTGTAGTGGTCGAGCAGCTGTTTCATCACCTCGGGTGAGATCTGTATATTCTCCATCGCGGGGGTCATGGCATCGATACGATTGAGTTCATGGCGGCGCAGGCGGTAGCCGAACAGGGCGAGCAGCCCCATGCCGGTCATCATTCCCATTGCGGGAGGAAGGTGCAGGGAGCTGTGCATGACGACGGTCAGTACGATGGTGGCGAGAAACAGCACGACGACCATGTAGCCCCCATATTTAACCTCGGCGCTGGAAGCGCCCGTTCCCCTCTCTGGAGCCGTCCTGGGAACTGACAGGGACATCAGCAGCGCCGGTACCAGCCAGTTGACGAGGGAAGGAATGAGCAGATCGAAGAACTCAGAGAACTTCACCTGCCCCGACTGCCACACCATGAGTGTGGTGATATCACCGAAGGGGCTGAATGCGCCACCAGCGTTGGCCGCAATCACGATATTGATACAGGAGACCACGATAAAAGGTCGGTTCTCACCCCCGATGGCGATCACTACTGCGGCCATCACCAGGGCGGTGGTGAGGTTGTCTGCGACGGGGGAGATGCAGAAGGCGAGCAGACCGGTGAGCCAGAAGATAGTTCGCAGCGAAAAGCCGGCCGACAGCAGTTTGGCGCGCAGGGCGTTGAAGATCCCGCGCTCACCCATGGTGTTGATGAAGGTCATGGCAGCGAGCAGGAAGAGCATCAGCTCGGCAAACTCGAGGATCATGTGTTTGGCGGCGTTGTGTACGATTTCACCACCGCCGTGCATTGCGTAGAAGATGCCGATCAGGATCCAGATGATGCCGGCACCCACGATGACCGGCTTGGATTTGCGCAGATGCAGAAACTCCTCAGCGATCACCAGCGAGTAGGAGATGATGAACACCACGAGAGCGGCTATTCCAAATCCGGTCGCGGTCAGATCCAGCGGGGCACCCGGGGCAGCGGCAGGGGAGCTGGCCTGGGCTGGGATGGCAAAAAGTGTCAGCAGCGCGGTCGGCAGAGTAGATTTCTGTTTCATATCATCCGGTTGGTATGTTGCGTTCGATAGTGTGGCAGGGCGCCACGGCGCCTGCACGATTGTTGAAATTGTTGCTCTCCGGGTCGGGGCTTCGGGGGCTGTGGCCCCTTGTCGCAGCGCCCGGCGAGGGGGCTTGTCCACAGACATGAACCGACCGATTCCTGAAGCCCCGAATACAGTCCGTTTTGGTCGTCTGGCCAAAAACAGTGTATCTCCTGCTCAGCGGAGCTCCCCCCCCCCGGCAGCCAGTCACGATTCAGATCAACCCGGCAAAGGGTTGGACCTCCACCACCTCCCCAGGTTGTACTCCCGCACTCTCGGCCGGTAGCACGATGAAGCAGTTGGCACGACTCATGGAGCTGAGGATATGGGAGCCTTGGGCCCCACTGCTGGAGACCACCAGCCGGCCATTCTCCTCCCGTTGCAGGGTACCGCGCTGGAACTCGGTGCGTCCCGGTCGCTTTTTCAGCGGGCAGCTGCATACGGCATGCAGGCGCAATGGGGAACTCTTCTCCATCCCCATCTGCTGCTGCAGGGCGGGCTGGACGATCTGGTAGAAGGTAACCATGGCAGAGATGGGGTTGCCGGGCAGACCGAAGAACAGGGCGTTGCCGACGGTGCCAAAGGCCAGCGGTTTGCCGGGTTTGATGGCGATCCTCCAGAAATCCACCCGCCCCAGCCTCGCGAGGGTCTCGCTGACATAGTCGGCCTCTCCTACCGATGCGCCACCAGAGGTGATTACGGTATCGGCGATGGCGGCCGCATCGAGAAAGGCGTGTTCCACGGCGTCACGCCGATCGCGGACAACGCCCATGTCGATGAGCTCCACTCCGAGACGGGAGAGCATGGCATGCAGGGTATAGCGGTTGCTGTCGTATATCTCGCCGGCGGCCAGGGTGGCGCCTGCCGGGCGCAACTCGTCACCGGTGGAGAAGAAGGCCACGCGGAGGCGTCGTTTTACCCTGGTCTCAGCGAAACCGAGGGAGGCGAGCGAACCCAGGTCAGCCGGTGTCAACAGGCGACCCCGTGAAAGAACCCGCTGGCCCCGTGCAAGGTCCTCTCCGGCATGGCGAACGTGCTGACCGGCTTTATGGTGCGGGCCGATAGATATTGTCTCCCCCTCCAGCCCTACGTGCTCCTGCATCACAACGGTATCGGCGCCCGGCGGCAACATGGCTCCAGTCATGATGCGTACACTCTGGCCTGGCTGTACTGTTCCCTCGAATGGGTGGCCGGCGCTGGAGGTTCCGATCACCTGCAGGGTGGTCTCCCCTTCCGTTGGCAGATCGCTTCCGCAGATGGCGTAACCATCCATGGCGGAGTTGGTGTGCGGCGGCACGTCGATGGGAGAGTGAATATCTTCATCCAGAATCCGTCCCAGTGCATCGTTCAGTACCACCTGTTCGTATCCGGGGATGGGCTGAACCGCTTCCTCGAGGCGTGCCAAGGCATCCTCGAGAGGGAGGAGAGGGGGAGGTGTCATTCGTTGTGCTCCAGCCATTGTACCAGAATAAAGTTGGCGATCTCCTCCGGCCGGTTGAGATCCAGGAGAGGAAGATCCGTCTCGGCTGTCAGCGGGGTATCACTGGCTATGGCGACGATATCCGGATCGCCGGGAGCCAGCAGGGGGTGGCCCAAGCTGGCCCGATGCAGCTCGATTTTGGGTATATGGGCCTGTTTGAAGCCCTCTACAAGTATCAGATCGAGATGTTTTCGATCCAGTTGTGGAACCAGATCGGCCAGCTCCGGCGGATCGGTAACCGGGTTTTCCGCCATCAGCGCCCAGCGTTGACTGGAGGCGATCAATGTTTGAATGGCCCCCGCCTTGCGCAACCGGTAGCTGTCCTTGCCTGGCGTGTCGATGTCGAACTGGTGGTGGGCATGTTTGATCGTGCCGATGCGTACGCCGCTGCGGCTCAGGATGGGAATCAGCTGCTCCAGCAGGGTGGTCTTGCCGGTGCCACTGAAGGCTGCGAAGCCGACTACAGGGATCTCGGAGTGCATGGTACCCATGGTTTCAGTATGGTTGCCCCCCGGTCACACATTATAGTATTCCCGGTACCACTCCACAAAGCGCGCCACCCCTTGTTCTACCGGGGTTGATGGCTGGTAACCCACATCGTCCGTCAACGCCTGCACGTCGGCCCAGGTCGCCGGCACATCGCCGGGTTGCATGGGGAGTAGTTTCTTCTCCACTGTTTTACCGATGCACTCTTCCAGAACCTCGATGTAGCGCATCAGTTCGACCGGGCTGCTGTTGCCGATATTGTATACCCGCCATGGAGCCGGGCTGGTCGCCGGATCCGGGTTGTCGCCGGACCACTCCGGGTTGGGTTGCGCTACCTTGTCCAGGGAGCGGATGACCCCTTCGACGATGTCGTCGATATAGGTGAAGTCACGCCGGTGTTTGCCGTAGTTGAACACCTCGATGGGCTCTCCGGCAAAGATGCTCCTGGTGAACATGAACAGGGCCATGTCCGGTCGCCCCCAGGGGCCGTAGACGGTAAAGAAGCGCAGGCCGGTGGTGGGCAGGTCGTAGAGATGGCTGTAGGTGTGTGCCATCAGCTCGTTGGCCTTTTTGGTCGCGGCATACAGGCTCAATGGGTGGTCGACATTTTGATGCACCGAGAAGGGCATGGCGGTGTTGGCTCCATAGACCGAGCTGGATGAGGCATAGACCAGATGCTCCACACCATGGTGCCG
>JALSRO010000078.1 GCA_026984715.1 Chromatiales bacterium
AATGATGGAGCGCCAGCAGCGGCTGGCCAGCGACACCCTGCTGGGGATCATGTCCCACGGCGCGCTGGCGTTGGGACTGGTGGTGCTGGCCTTCATGGAGGGGTTGCGCATGGACCTGCTGGGCTATCTGTTCGGTGATATTCTCTCCGTGACCAGGGGAGATATCGTATGGATCCTTGCCACCGGCCTGCTGGTGCTGGCCGGGCTGGCGCTGATCTGGCGGCCGCTGCTGGCGGACACAGTACACGAAGAGCTGGCGCGGGTAGAGGGGGGGGCGGTGGTTCCCGCCCGGCTCGGTTTCATGTTGCTGCTGGCGCTGTTCATCGCCGTCTCCATGAAGGTGGTGGGTATTCTGCTGATCACCTCCCTGCTGATCATCCCCGCCGCTACCGCACGGCACTTCGCGCGCACGCCGGAACAGATGGCGCTGATTGCCAGTCTCATCGGCTGTCTCGCCGTGAGCGGCGGGCTGCGGGCTTCCCTGCAGTGGGATCTTCCGGCAGGGCCGGCGGTGGTGCTGGTGGCGGCGCTGTTCTTTCTGGTTTCATTCGGCTGGCGCAGGGGAGACTGAGCATGTGGGAGCAGCTGTTCGGGATCTTCGTGGTGGTGGCCTCCGCCATCGCCATGATCGACCGCTACGGCGTGCCGTCGATCGGCATGGCGCTGGTCTATCTGGCCTTCGGGATCCTGTTCGTCGCCTTCGGCGTGATGGTGGGGCAGATGCTGGATGCCGACCTGCTGAGCCTGCTGTTGCTGCAGGAGTGGGGGATCAACCTGTCGCTGATGGGGATCGGCTATGCGGCGATGGTGGCTGGGCTGGTCGGGATGCTGGCTCCTGTTTACAGGTTATTCCGTTCCGGCCATTGAATCGGCGTTTATGCACAGTCGTTCTCCCCCCATGGGTAACTTCTGTTGTTGGTCCTATCTTGCTAGCGAAACAGCGCCTCTGGTTGCGTCGAGATTCACCTTCTCTTCGATGATGGATCCCAGGGTGGCCATCAACTGGCTGCTTCCTTCCTCGGCGGTTCTCATGGCCTCCACGATCTCGTTCTGAAGAGCGATATTCTTCTGCCACGCCTCGGCAGAGAGTTTTACGGCCCGGTGGACGTTGTGGTGAACCATGTGGTGCGGCCTGTCGATGCCTGAAAAGCTCGGCAGATCTTTATAGCGTCCGCCTCCATCATCGGTGTGCAGCCACTTTCCGAAACGGCAGTTGTTTTCATCGACCATCACGGCTTTCCCTTCCGGGGAGTCGGCCCCTTTTTCCAGGGCGCGATAGGCTCGCTGCATGTAGAGCAGGTGATCGACTTTTGTCAGCGAGACGTTGGTCACCATGTCGGAGTGGGATACCCACTCATGAGTGTGCTGTGCAACTTCCGAGAACTGGGTAAAGGAGTGCTCGAACTCTGAGACCAGTGTGTTGCTGGTTGTGCTCAGTTGGTCGATCTCCTCGGAGTTGGCGGCGATCATGCGGCTGGCATTTACCACCTTCTTGATGATGCTTTCGATCTTCGCGGTTGCATTTTTGGTGTTGATCGACAGGGCACGCACCTCGTCGGCAACCACGGCAAACCCGCGCCCATGCTCGCCTGCGCGGGCCGCCTCGATTGCTGCATTCAGTGCCAGCAGATTCGTCTGTTCGGCAATGGTGGTTATCAGACCGACCACCTGGGTGATCTCTTCGCTGCTCTGGTTCAGCTCCGTGGACGAGCTGCGCAGATCGACCATTTTTTCACTGATTTGATTGCCGTTTTCCATCACCCGTTGCACTGCATTTTTGCTCTCCCTGGCGTTCCTCGCCGCTTCTCCGGAGCGTTGCTCGATGTCCTTCATTTCGCCGGTGATGGTCATCAGATCCTGCTGAATGTCTTGCAGGTTCTTCAGCAGTCCGGATGTTTTTGCCTCCGATATCTCGCTCTGCATCTTGTTCTGTGCGTTGCGCCAGTACCCCTGTTCCATCTCGTCGAGGGACTGTTCCAGCCGCTGCAACCCCGCCCTGAATCTGCCGTGCATCCCGGTCAACAGTACCGGGCGGTAGAACTTGTGCTGGTTCTGGTATTCGATCAGGGTAGCGGTCTCCCGCATGTAGACCTCTACTTGATCCAGCGCGTTGTTCAATGCAAGGGCGGTTCTGGACGAGGCCAGGGATGGGGAGATCCCGGTTATTCTCGACTCGAGCTCCCCCTTGGCCATCTGTTCGCACAGGGTGACGATTTGCTGTTCCAGCCTTTGGTTTTCCCGAATGTTTCTGTAGGCGATTGCAACGATACCCAGTACCGCCAACCCGGCGAGGAGCAGGACCGGATCGAGGCCCATGTTCCAGGTTGTGTAACCTGTCTGGACGATGGTGAAAAGGGCAACAGCGGGGAGCAGATGTTCAATGCTGAAGCGTGCAAACGAATTCGTCATAACTTGTCCCTTTATCCTTGAGTATGTCGTTCAGTACCGCCCTGGAGGCAGTGATTGCCTGTTTCGCACCGGCCTGTTTCTCCACCTCGAGCATTTTCTTGTAGATCGGTCTGATGATCTCCAGCGCTTCCCGCTTGACCTTACGGCGCACCGAGTAGTAGCCGATCAGCCGTCCGGACGCATCGTAGCTCGGGGTGACGTTAGTGAATACCCAGTAGAACCCGCCATCCTTGCGAAGGTTGATTACAAAGCCGTTGTACTCTTTTCCCGCCTGAATCAATTCCCACAGAATGTGGAAAATTCCTCTGGGCATTTCGGGGTGGCGGACGATATTGTGCTGTTTGCCGAGAAGTTCATGCTCCTGGAAGCAGGAGACCTCTATCAATACCTCGTTGCCATAGGTTATCCGGCCCTTGGTATCGGTCTTCGAGATGATAAACACGTCGTCGGAGAGCAGTGTTTCCCGATCGGTTGGTTGTATTCGCAGCTTCATGGTTCAGTTCGCGCCATATTTTTCCTTCAGAGACAGACAGGGTATCGGCGGGTGAGATGGAAACTTGAGAGCGTGGTTTCAGGTTTGGGTTGTAAGCTCATGGTGGGCAGCGGGAGGTGGGCGGGGAACGAGTACTCCTCCCAACAGGCTCCTCCACGATGCGCTTCAGGGGGCACTGCCGGAAGATGACACCATGCCGTCCGGCGGTGTTCACATCAGGGATAGATTGCCCCCAGTACCACGGCTTCCTGTGCTCCGGTGACTGCGGGCAGGTTACCCGGCTTTCCCTCCAGTGTCCGCTTCGCCAGCCAGGCAAAGGCGGTTGCTTCTACCCAGTCCGGATCGATGCCATGGTCTTTGGTGGAGCTTACCGGGCAAGGGGCTGTCAGATGCCTCAGACGTTCCATCATGGTCTTGTTGTGTATTCCCCCTCCACAAACCAGGATAGAGGTGGTTTGTGGTGCGTGGTGACCAATGGCAGTGGCAATGCAACTGGCGGTCAGCTCGCACAGGGTGGCGGCGATGTCGGCCGGTGGTGCGCTGTCGATGCGGCCGTGGGCCTGCAGCCACTGCAGGTTGAACCGTTCCCGGCCGGTGCTTTTTGGAGGGGAGGTCCGGAAATAGGGATCCCGTAACATCCTTGCCAGCAACTCCTCATCGACACTGCCGCTGGCGGCCCAGGCACCACCCTTGTCCATCGGCATCTGCAGATGGAGGGCGGCCCAGCTGTCCAGTAGTACATTTCCCGGTCCGCAGTCGAACCCGCTTGCCGCGGCATCGCTATCGCCAGGGAGTATGGTGATGTTGCTGATACCACCGATATTGACCACTACGCGATTTTCTCCCGGTCGATGAAATACAGCGCGGTGAAATGCCGGTACCAGCGGAGCGCCCTCTCCTCCTGCCGCCATATCGCGGCGCCGAAAATCGGCGACAGTGGTGATTCCGGTGCGTTGGGCTATGGTGTTGGGATCGCCGATCTGCAGCGTGGTTGGATATGGGTGGTCGGGAAGGTGGCGGATGGTCTGCCCATGGCTTCCAATCGCCTTCACCCGTGTCGGAGAAACCCCCGCGGCGGCCAGCAGTTGCCGAATCTGGCGGGCATAGAACTCCCCCAGCCGGCGGTCGAGCGCCATCATCGTCTCTACCTTGGCGTCCGGTTCGCACAGCGTCAACAGGGCGTCACGCAAGGAGGCGGGGTAGGGCTCGGTATGGGTAGCGATACAGGATGGCGTATCTTCGGCAAACTCTACCAATACGGTGTCGACCCCGTCCAGACTGGTCCCTGACATGAGGCCGATATACAAGGGGCTCATCTGACCGAGGGGAATGACGACATCCTGTCTGGTTACTCCTCAGGTTGCCGGGCTAGCCGGGCTACCATCGTTCTCTTACGCTGCTCCATCTGGGCCAACATCTTTTCGGCTATGCGCCGGAACTCCTTGCGATATTTCTTTTCGATTGGCATCGCCCTGGGGAGCCGAACGGTGAGGGGGTTGCGGTGCACCCCATTGATACGGAACTCATAGTGCAGATGCGGACCGGTTGCGCGGCCCGACTGGCCAACATAGCCGATGATCTGCCCCTGCTTTACCGCCCTCCCGGTGCGTAGCCCCTTTCCGAAGCGGGACATGTGGGCGTAGAGGGTACTGTAGCGTTTCCCGTGTTTCAGGATGACGGTTCTGCCGTAGCCCCCTTTGCGCCCCTTGAAGATCACCTTCCCATCCGAGGTGGCGCGGATGGGGGTGCCAGTTGGTGCGGCGTAGTCGACTCCCTTGTGGGAGCGCATACGGTTCAGGATCGGGTGGAATCGCTTGCCAAAGCGCGAGCTGATGCGGGTGAACTTGACCGGTGTGCGCAGGAATGCCTTGCGCATCCGCATTCCATCCGGAGAGTAGTAGCCGGACTCCCCTTCCGGATTGGTGTAGCGGATGGCGACGTATCTTTTCCCCCGGTTGGTGAACTCTGCGGCGAGGATATTGCCGGTGCGCACCTTCTCTCCGTCACGGTAGAGCTCCTCGTAGAGTACGGCGAAGTGATCCCCCGAGCGGATATCCAGGGCGAAGTCGATATCCCATCCGAAGATATCGGCCATCTCCATCGTGGTCTTGTCGGAGAGCCCGGCTTGTTGGGCGGCCAGGAACAGTGAGCTCTTTATCTCCCCGCTGGCAAACTGCACGCGGTGTTCCAGCGGGTACTCGATGGTCGTGGCCCGGAAATCATCCCCCTCCCGGCGCACCTCCAGAGTGCGGGTTGCATCGATTGCGTAACTGAGCCGCTGCAGGCGATTCCCCTCCTCGAGCTGGAAGCTTAGCTCCTTGCCCGGCAGGATGGCACGCAGGGTGTGGCGAGCCTCCTTATGGGCGAGCACCCGTTGCAGCTCTTGCTGGCTCAAGCCCACCTGGTCGAAGATGGCGGAGAGCGAGTCGCCCGACTTGATGGTGACCCGCAGCGGTGGGGGAGGGAGGGGATCACTGGAGGAACCGCCGTCACCGCCAGCGGCTGCGGGGATCGCCAGAGGCAGTGCAGCACGCTGGCCGGGGGAGTCCAGCACCATTGCAAACAGCGTGGTCGCCACCACCAGCCCGGCAATCGACAGCAGAAGCCGCAGGGGAAGGACCATGGTGTTGTTGTCCCGTCGTATTGTTGCCTGTCTTCGAGATTCCATCATTGAGTTCGTGTTGCTTTCCCTTGTTACGGGTATCGGAACGGGAAAGGCGCAACTTGAGACAACCCTCTGGCCAGATGCCTGTATAATAGTCCCATTTATTTAACCGGTGCAATATCTTGTCGGCACAAACAATAGGGCACTTCTGAAATGGGCTTTTTCCGCGATAGCAGCGTCAGCCCCGTGCTCGAATTCTCAACTGTCCCGTTATGCACCGCGCTTCCAGGCGGGGGGTTCCCTTGTTCTTGCGAAAAAATTGCTAATTTCAGAGATACCCGGTGATGGAACCCCAGGCTGTGGTGGACAGATGCACTTTGAAAGGGGCTTTGTTATGGTTTGTCCCGGTAATCATCAATCCATTCGAAAAAGGGGAGTAACCGTATGTCTTCGCTGCAACAATCCCTGGAGCTCATCAAACGGGGGTGTGAAGAGATTCTGCTTGAGTCGGAGTTGATTGAGAAGCTGAAGCAGGATCGGCCTCTGCGCATCAAGGCGGGGTTCGACCCTACAGCGCCGGATCTCCACCTTGGCCACACGGTGCTGATCAACAAACTGCGCCAGTTTCAGGATCTGGGGCACGAGGTGATGTTCTTGATTGGTGATTTCACCGGCATGATCGGCGATCCTACCGGGAAAAACAGTACTCGTCCGCCTCTCACCCGGGACGAGGTGATAGAGAATGCCAGAAGCTACGAGGAGCAGATCTTCAAGATCCTGGAGCCGGACAAGACCCTGGTGATGTTCAACTCCAGCTGGATGAACGGGATGAGTGCCGCCGAGCTGATCCAGCTGGCGGCCCGTCACACGGTGGCGCGAATGCTGGAGCGGGATGATTTCCACAAGCGCTACACCAGTGGCACGGCGATTGCCATCCACGAGTTTCTCTATCCTCTCATCCAAGGCTACGATTCCGTGGCCATGAAGGCCGACATAGAGCTGGGTGGCACCGATCAGAAGTTCAACCTGCTGGTGGGGCGTGAGCTGCAGAAACAGTATGGCCAGGAGCCGCAGGTGGTGATCACCATGCCCATACTCGAGGGGCTGGATGGCGTACAGAAGATGTCCAAATCGTTGGGCAACTACATCGGTATCAGCGATCCTCCCGCCGAGATGTTCGGTAAACTGATGTCGGTATCCGATGAGCTGATGTGGCGCTATCTGGAACTGCTCAGCTTTCGCCCCCTCAGTGAGATCCGCGCCTGGCAAGGGGAGGTGGAGGAGGGAGCCAACCCTCGGGATGTCAAGATCCGGATGGCTGAGGAGCTGGTGGGGCGGTTCCATGGTCATGCGGCGGCCGTGAAGGCTCACGAAGAGTTCGTCTCCCGTTTCCGCTATGGTGCCCTGCCGGAGGAGCTGCCCCGAGTGGAGCTCACCATCGAAGGAGATGCTCTGCCCATCGCCAACCTCCTGAAGGATGCGGGGTTGACCGCGAGTACCTCGGAGGCGCTGCGGATGCTGAAGCAGGGAGCGGTTCGCATCGACGGAGAGCGGGTCACGGATCGCACCATCCGCGTTCCGGGCGGCTCCACCCATGTGGTTCAGGTGGGTAAGCGCCGGGTTGCGGAGGTGGTACTGAAGGCCGCCTGATGGATTATCCCCAGTGCTTGAAATTTGTTGGCGAGTGCTGTAGGATTCCCCGTCTTTAGTTTGGGCGGGTTGCCTCATTTGGAGCAGTGATTGGATATGAAGACCTTCAGCGCAAAACCTTCCGAAGTGAAGCGTGACTGGTATCTGGTGGATGCCACGGACAAGACCCTGGGCCGTCTGGCCAGCGAGATTGCCCGGCGGCTGCGTGGCAAGCACAAGCCGGTATATACGCCCCACGTGGATACCGGTGACTATATCGTGGTCATCAATGCGGAGAAGGTGCGTGTTTCCGGCAACAAGGCGACTGCCAAGACCTACTACCGGCATAGCGGATATCCCGGCGGTATCAAATCCATCACCTTCGAGAAGCTGATTCAGCGTGCGCCGGAGCGGGTGATCGAAACCGCGGTGAAGGGGATGCTGCCGAAGAACCCATTGGGTCGGGCGATGTTCCGGAAGCTCAAGGTCTATGCCGGTGCCGAACACAAGCATGGCGCCCAGCAGCCGCAGCCGCTGGACATCTGAAACCTGGATACACGACGGAAACGATATGGCAGACAAGCATCACTATGGTACCGGGCGCCGCAAGGCATCCACGGCGCGGGTTTATCTGAAATCCGGCAGCGGTAACATCACGGTCAACAGGCGCTCGCTGGAGCACTATTTCGGGCGAGAGACTGCGCGCATGGTGGTCAGGCAGCCGCTGGAGCTGGCAGAGGTGGCCGACAAGCTGGATGTGGAGGTGATGGTGAAAGGGGGCGGTATCAGCGGTCAGGCCGGCGCCATCCGTCACGGAATCACCCGGGCCTTGATGGAGTATGATGAAACGCTGCGCCCGGTGCTGCGCAAGGCAGGATATGTAACCCGTGATGCGCGCGAGGTGGAGCGCAAGAAGGTTGGTTTGCACAAGGCACGCAAGCGTCCCCAGTTCTCCAAGCGCTAGTTTGCTCAACTTTCCGGGGGAGTTGTCCCCCGGGTTCATCTGGTGGGGAATCGTCTAACGGCAGGACAGCGGACTCTGACTCCGTCAATCTAGGTTCGAATCCTAGTTCCCCAGCCACCTTTTTCTTCTTGCTGCACGGTTGTCGGCTTGTCTCTGAATCGCGCCATCCCTGCGCAGGGGTAGCCCTGGACGTCTCCGCGCATCCGCTTACTACGCGGTATTTGAATTCCCCTCTCAGTGACAGCCCCACTGAGCTGGCACGCGGGTATGTGAAGCAATCCGGGAAGTTACTCCCCCGCATTGCTACTTGATCCATATGGTCTTGGTATTTACGAACTCGAGCATCCCCTGCCAGGAGAGCTCGCGGCCGTAACCTGATGCCTTGATGCCGCCAAAGGGGAGGCGTGGATCACTTTTTACCATCCCGTTGACGAAGCAGCAGCCGGCCTGGAGTTCCCGTGCCAGGCGCTCTCCCCGGGAGCTGTCTGCCGTCCAGATGCTTCCACCCAGACCGAAACGGCTGCTGTTGGCGATCTCCATCGCTTCATTCTCATCCCTGGCCCGGATAACGGTGGCGACGGGTCCGAACAGCTCCTCCTCATAGGCTCGCATTCCCGGCTCCACCCGATCCAGAATCGATGCCTGATAGAAGGCGCCGCTCCCCTCCACAGGTGCGCAGCCAGTCAGAGGAATGGCTCCCTGTTCGATGCTGTCGATGACCTGTCGATGCAGCTCGTCACGCAGGTCGCAGCGTGCCATGGGGGCGAGGGTAGTGCTGCTCAGCATGGGGTCACCCGGCTGCAGGGACTCTACCGCAGACCGGAACTTTTCCAGGAAGGATGCTGCCACCGACTCCACCAGGATAAACCGCTTGGCTGCGATGCAGCTCTGTCCCGCATTGAGGAAGCGGGACGCCACAGCCTCTCTGACGGTGCTTTCCAGTTCACAATCCTCCAGAACAATGAAGGGATCCGAGCCTCCAAGTTCCAGAACCGTTTTCTTCAGTGCAGCTCCCGCCACGGCGGCAACTCGGCGCCCGGCCGGTTCACTCCCGGTAAGGGTGACAGCGTGGATGCGTGGGTCTTTGATGACCTCCTCTACCTGCGCAGCTTCTATCAGCAGAGTACGGAATACCCCGTCGGGAAAACCTGCCTCCCGGAATACCGACTCGATGGCGAGGGCACAGCGGGGGACGTTGGAGGCGTGCTTGAGCACCCCGGTGTTGCCGGCGGTCAGGGTGGGGGCGGCAAAGCGGAATACCTGCCAGAAAGGGAAGTTCCAGGGCATGACGGCGAGTACCGTGCCCAGCGGCTGGTGGGTGACGCAGCTCTTGCCAGCATCGCTGTTGATCAGCTCATCGGCAAGGTAGCGAGGGCCGTTGTCGGCATAGTGGTCACACACCAGGGCGCACTTGTCCACCTCTGCGCACGCCTCCCTGAACAGTTTGCCCATCTCGGTGGTGATAATACGAGCCAGCTCATCACGACGGTCACGCAGTACCGAGGCTGCGCGCCGCATCAGGGTGCAGCGCTGCTGCAACGGGCTGGAGGCCCAGCCGGGGGTTGCGGCTGCCACCTGGGCGAGGGCCCGTTGCAGTTCATCCGAACCCCATCCGGGAATGTTCTCCAGCGCCTCTCCGGTGGCTGGATTGATAGATGTGAATGCCATTGTCTCCCCCTTTGCGTCTATTTCTGGCAGTGCCCTGTTCCTGTCTGTAGCGGAGCAGTAGATGGTAAGATGATAAACCGATTATAGCCGTCGCGGACAGCTTTCTGGCAATGGATATACGCAAAATGAAGATCTACATGGTGGGAGGGGCCGTCCGTGATCGGTTGCTTGGCCTGCCGGTGACCGATCGTGACTGGGTGGTCGTGGGTGCCACACCGGAGCAGATGGTCGAGCAGGGGTTCGTGCCGGTGGGCAGGGATTTTCCTGTGTTTCTCCACCCCGAGACCCATGAGGAGTACGCGCTGGCACGTACCGAACGCAAGGTGGCCCCCGGCTATACCGGTTTCGTCTTTCATGCAGCACCGGACGTGACGCTGGAGCAGGATCTGGCGCGCCGAGATCTGACCATCAATGCCATGGCGATGGCCGAAGATGGCACGGTGATCGATCCCTACGGCGGGCAACGGGATCTGGAGCGGCGCATCCTGCGCCATGTTTCGCCCGCATTTGTGGAAGATCCGGTACGCATTCTCCGGGTGGCCCGGTTTGCAGCCCGTTTCTCTGCGCTGGGGTTTCGTATTGCTCCGGAGACCATGATGCTGATGCGGAAAATGGTGGAAGCGGGAGAGGTGGATGCGCTGGTACCGGAGCGGGTATGGGCCGAGCTGCAGCGCGCGTTGGGGGAGGATGAGCCATCCCCCTTTTTCAAAGTATTGCGGGAGTGTGGGGCCCTGCGGAGGATCCTGCCCGAACTGGACCGTCTGTTCGGTGTCCCGCAACCCGAGAAGCATCATCCCGAAGTGGATGTGGGGATCCATACCCTGCTGGTCGTCGATCAGGCGGCGCGGTTGACTGACGATACAGAGGTACGTTTTGCCTCGCTGGTGCATGATCTCGGCAAGGGAACCACTCCTCGGGAGCAGTGGCCACGTCATGTAGGACACGAGGAGAGGGGGGTACCGCTGGTGGTGGGGCTGTGTGAGCGGCTGCATCTACCCGGACGTTTCCGGGAGCTGGCGATGCTGGTGACCCGCTACCATCTCCATTTTCATCGTGTCGCGGAGCTGCGCTGCAGTACCATGCTGGAGCTGTTCTACAAACTGGATGCCTTTCGGCGGCCTCACCGCTTCGAGCAGTATCTGCTCAGCTGCGAGGCTGACTCGCGCGGGCGCTACGGCTACGAGGATCGCACGCCGCCGCAGAAGGAGATCATGCGCACGGCCTATCGGGCTGCAGCGGCAGTCGAGCCCTCGGCGCTGGTGGCCCAGGGCTTGAGAGGCGCCGCCGTTGGGCAAGCACTGCGGGAGCAGCGCCTTGCAGCCATCAGACGGGTATCTTCGGCATGACCAGGGCACTCACCATTCGCAATCTGAGAAAGACCTATGCAAACGGATTCGAGGCGTTGAAGGGGATCGATCTGGAGGTCGAGCAGGGCGCCTTTGTGGCCCTGCTGGGTCCCAATGGTGCGGGAAAATCCACCACGATCGGCATCATCAACTCACTGGTCAACAAGACATCGGGTCGAGTGGAGGTGTTTGGAATGGACATCGACCGGCAGCGGGCGCAGGCCAAGAGCTGTCTCGGCCTGGTTCCCCAAGAGTTCAATTTCAATATCTTTGAGCCGGTGGAGGAGATCGTCATCAACCAGGCGGGATACTACGGTATCCCGCGCCGGGAGGCAGTGGCGCGGGCAGCTGTCGCCTTGAAGCGGCTGGGTCTTTGGGAGAAACGGCGTGGGGCGGCCCGTGAGCTCTCTGGAGGGATGAAACGGCGTCTGATGATTGCTCGGGCGCTGGTGCATCAACCCAGGTTACTGATCCTGGATGAGCCCACAGCGGGGGTGGATATCGAGATTCGCCGCTCCATGTGGGAGTTCATGACAGAGGTGAACCGTAGCGGAACCACCATCATTCTCACCACTCACTATCTGGAGGAGGCGGAATCACTGTGTGAGCGGGTGGCCATCATCAACAAGGGACGGATTGTCGAGCAGGGGTTGGTCAGCGAGTTGATCGGCAAGCTGGACATGGAGACATTCATCTTCAATGTCCGAGATCCTCTGACAGAGGCTCCCGTACTGGGGAACCATGTGGTCCGGTTGCTCGACAGCCGTACGCTGGAGGTGGAGATTTCTCGCCAACGCCCCTTGAACGAGCTTTTCGAGCGCATGACGGCGTTGGGGATACAGGTACTCAGCATGCGTAACAAGGCAAATCGTCTGGAAGAGCTGTTTCTGCATCTGGTGAATGATTCACGATGAACAGCCGCGTTGCGCTTACCACCATCGTGCTTCGTGAGGTGTTGCGTTTTCTACGCATCTGGTTGCAGACGTTGCTGCCGCCGGTAGTGGTTACCTCGCTCTATTTCATCATCTTCGGGAATCTGATTGGGCCGCGGATTGGCAGTATGGCGGGCTATGGCTATAACGAATTCATCATGCCCGGGCTGGTGATGATGGCGGTCATCACCAACTCATACTCCAACGTGGTCTCGTCGTTCTATAGCGCCAAGTTCCACCGCAGTATCGAGGAGATGCTGGTCTCCCCAATGCCAAACTATATTATCCTGTTGGGATATACCCTGGGAGGGGTGGCCCGGGGGTTGATGGTTGGTCTGCTGGTGATGGGGGTGGCGCTGTTTTTCACCGAGCTGAGGGTTGAGCATCCGTGGGTCACCGTGAGTATCGTGCTGCTGACGGCTGCCCTGTTCTCCATAGGGGGGTTCATCAATGCTATATTCGCCAGGAGTTTCGATGACATCTCCATCGTTCCCACTTTTGTGCTCACCCCCTTGACCTATCTTGGAGGGGTATTCTATTCCATCGACATGCTGTCACCGCTCTGGCGCCAGCTCTCGCTTGCCAACCCTATTCTCTATATGGTCAACGGTTTTCGTTACGGTATTCTGGGGACGGCGGATATCGGCATTGGCACTGCGATAGGTCTCATCATGGCCCTGTTGGTATTGCTGTTTCTGCTTGCACTATGGTTGCTGGAAAAAGGGACCGGCATTCGCAGCTGAATACGGGGAGCGTCAGGGGAGCCACTGCTGCTGGTTCCCGGCAGGAGGGAGGCGCTCCGGGTATGCCGTTACAGTGCCTCTCAGACAGGGCTCCAGGCCCGATACATTCGATGACCGGTTCTGTAGCCATGCCTGAATCCGGCTATCCGGAGCTCCGTAGCCTCTTCTGCCGCCAGACACAGTGTTCCCGGCTTGCCGTCGAGGATGCAGCTGCTATTGGCGACAACACACTTCATATCCGGCTGTGGCGCCGCGCCAGTTCGCAGCAAGGTGGTCCGCCGCCGCTGTAGCCGCTTTACAGCCAGATGGGGTAACGCCGCCTGCAAACCAGCACACGGCGGCTCTTTATCAGAAAATCATTGGGTCAAAGGGGACTCTGCCATCCGGGTGGCGGTTGCAACAGACAATGGAACGGCCATCGTCGCTGCCCCGCCTGCACCCCGAATCGGCAGATATCCAAGCGATGAGCACCGAATGGTGCATCATCGGGTGGATAGCGAATTGAGCTGCTTTATTTCTTCAGCTGATCCCTGATCTCGCGCAGCAGCAGGATCTCTTCGCTGGGTTTGGGCGGTTCTTCCGGTTTCTCCTCCTCTTTCCTTTTCAGGCTGTTGACCCCCTTCACCAGCAGGAATACAGCAAAGGCAACGATAGTGAAGGAGATAATCTCATTGATGAACGAGCCGATCTTGATCACCGGTGCTCCGGCTTTCTCCGCCGCAGCCAGGGTTTCATAGGTTCCCGAACCCAGATTGATGAATAGATCGGAAAAGTCTACTCCACCCAGCAACATGCCGATAGGAGGCATGATGACCCCTTCGACCAGGACACTCACGATCTTTCCAAAGGCTGCGCCAATGATGATACCCACGGCCATGTCGACTACGTTGCCTTTGACCGCAAACTCCTTGAACTCCTGAATCATACCCATACTCTGTTCTCCTTTTCAGATAGGTTGTGACTGAATAGTGCTTGCCGAGGCAGGAAAATGTTCCGTTCCATTCTGGAAAGCTGTCTGTTATTCGAGGCTCTCCATTCTGTTGTTGTCTTCAGGCAGAGCCGCTTCTTTTTGGCCGGATGGCCGCAGATGGATGAAGGAAAAAGGCCACCTTGCGGTGGCCTTTTTCGCCAGCATCAGTGGGTGGATACCCCGAGCGCCTTGACGGTCGCTATATTGAGATACTTGTCCACAGGCAGGTTGTTCTTGCGCTGGAACGCATTGACAGCTGCCATGGTTTCAGAACCGATAACCCCGTCGATGGGGCCCGGATCGAAGCCCTTCGCCTTCAGGGCGCGCTGGATCTGCGCGATGCGGCTGCGGGTCATGTTGGTCTGGCACAGGATGCTACGCCACTCCATATGTCCGTCGGAGATCTTCTCCTGGCGGGTCACAGTCGAATAGACCGCCGGGATCTCGATGGTCTTGGTCTGCGGGGGGGATACCAGCTCGGTAACGGTGATGGTCTTGTACTGGGCCGGAACCTTGACCGATACGGTGTGCTCGGGTTTGTCCACCACACGCTTCTTCACCGTCTTGTAGACGGCGGGAGTCTTGATGGTCTTGGTGGTTGCCGGGCTCTTCAGCACCTTGCGGGTAATGGTCTTGTAGGTGGCAGGAACCTCTACAAGGCACATGATCTCACCCGTTGCCTGGTCGATACGCTGGATCGGTCCCCTGCCCTTCTTCCAGACGGTATGGGCGGGCTTGTCGAGCACCTTCTCGGTAACCGTTTCATATTTGGCAGGAATGGTTACGATCTTCTCGCCGGCAGGTTTGACCAGAACGCGCTCTTCGACCCACTTGTAAGTGGCAGGAACCACCTTCAGCTTCTCGTATGCCTCTTTGACCAGAAGGCGCTTCTTCACGGTCTTGTACTTGGCCGGGATTACCACATAACGGCTACTGGCCTCCTTCTTCAGTACCTTTTCCGTTATGGTCTTGTACTTCGGTGGAACCCATGCGCGGGCATAGCACTCACCCGGCTTCGCCTGCGGGGGGAGCATGTGGTCGCCGGCTTCGGCTGCGGGAGCGGCGGCTACGGCGTGTTGCTGGCTGGCCAGCTCCTTGGCCTTTGCCTGAAGGGCCTGCTCCTTGCGGGCCAGTTCAGCTTCGCGGCTCTTGATGGCCGCCAGCTTGGCTTCACACGAGGCGCACTTCTCGGTGCTGATGGCTGCTGCCTTTTCCGGTGCGTGGGTGTGGGAGCAGGCACCCAGCGCCAACACCAGCGATGCTGCAAGGGTTGCTTTTTCCCAAGGTCTAGATAGTTTCATTTTTTCACTTCCTTCGCTTCGTTTTATGCACAAACAAATCTTTCATGCCCCTCCATCGTTATGAGCATGGCCGTGATTATGTCGAACTGTTTAATTCCCCTTTTGTTGTTGTCGTCTCCTCCTTACTCTGAACGTGGTTCGGTTCAGCTCTTTGCCGGAATGCGGATTTTCTGCCCCGGGTAGATCAGGTTGGGGTCCTCGATGACCTCCCGGTTCGCTTCAAAGATCAGCGGATAGTCCATCGCGTTGTCGTAGAACTGTTTGGCGATACCTGACAGGGTGTCGCCCTTGGCAATGGTATAGTATTCGACCGAGGTGGACTGTTGCGGCGCATCGAGTGCATCGGCGCTGACCGAGTGGACACCACGGACATTGCCGGCCATCAGTACCGCCTTCTCCATGGCATCGGCGGACTTCGCATTCCCGGAGAGGTGGACTACGCCATCCTGGTACTCTACCCCGAGGCCGGAAATCCCGGGATTGCTTTTTTCGATCTCCTGCTGAATCTTCTCGGCGGGGTCATCGTTTTTGCCGAACAGCTTTTTGCCAAATTCCGCAGCGAAGTCGAACAGCCCCATGTTGCCTCTCCTTTTGCAATAGTTCTGCAACAAAAAACCCGCTCCGGCCAGAGCTTAGCTGCATCACATTATATTCCGGATCATCATTGCAATCAAACCCCGGCGGATCGGCGCTCTTCGGCATCGGCCTCGGGGTGGCAAAGCAGGGGTTTCAGGAATCGCCCGGTATGGGAAAGCGGGTTGGCGGCGATCTTCTCCGGAGGGCCGCATGCTACCAGGGTGCCGCCCTTTTCTCCCCCTTCCGGTCCCAGATCCAGGATCCAGTCGGCGGTCTTGATGACGTCCAGATTGTGCTCGATGACCACAATGGTGTTGCCCCGATCGCGCAGCCGGTGGAGCACTCTCAGAAGCTGTTCGATATCATGGAAATGCAGCCCGGTAGTGGGTTCGTCGAGGATATACAGCGTGTTTCCCGTGTCCCGTTTGGAGAGTTCGCGCGCCAGCTTGATGCGCTGGGCCTCCCCTCCGGAGAGGGTGGTGGCGCTCTGTCCCAGTTTGATGTAGCTCAGGCCGACATCGATCAGTGTTTGCAGCTTGCGCGCCAATGGGGGGATTGCGTCGAAGAAGGAGCGGGCGTCCTCGACGGTCATCTCCAGTACCTGATGGATGTTTTTCCCTTTGTAGCTCACCTCCAGGGTCTCCCGGTTGTAGCGCTTTCCCTTGCAGATATCACAGGGCACGTAGATGTCGGGCAGGAAGTGCATCTCCACCTTGATCAGCCCATCCCCCTGGCAGGCTTCGCAGCGGCCGCCCTTGACGTTGAAGCTGAAGCGTCCCGGTGTGTACCCCCGGGCCCGTGCCTCGGGTGTGGCGGAGAACAGTTCGCGGATCGGGGTGAATATGCCGGTGTAGGTAGCGGGGTTGGAGCGGGGGGTACGTCCGATGGGGCTCTGGTCGATATCGACCACCTTGTCGAACTGCTCCAGGCCAGTGATTCTTCTGCAGGGGGCCGGGTTGGTACCGGCGCGATGCAGCTCCCGTGCCGCAAGGCGATAGAGGGTGTCGTTGATCAGGGTGGATTTGCCCGAACCCGAGACGCCGGTGACCGCAGTCATCAGCCCCACCGGGAACTCCACATCTATCTGTTTGAGGTTGTTGCCGCTGGCGCCGTACAGCCGGAGGACGCGCCCCGGTTCCGGTCGGCGGCGTTGTGCCGGTATCTCGATGGAGCGGCTGCCAGAGAGGTACTGTCCGGTAAGTGAGTCCTTGCATCGCATGATTGCGGATATATCCCCTTGGGCGACGATCCTTCCTCCATGGACGCCGGCCCCGGGGCCGATATCGACGATGTGATCTGCGCGGCGGATGGCATCTTCGTCATGTTCCACCACGATGACAGTGTTGCCCAGATCCCGCAGGTAGGTGAGTGTCTGCAGCAGTCGTTCGTTGTCGCGCTGGTGCAGCCCGATGGATGGTTCATCCAGGATGTACATGACTCCCACCAGTCCTGCTCCGATCTGGCTTGCCAGGCGGATTCGCTGGGCTTCACCGCCGGAGAGGGTGTCCGCGCTGCGTTCCAGGGTGAGATAGTCGAGGCCGACATTGACCAGGAAGCGCAGCCGCAAGGTGATCTCCTTCAGTATCGGGGCGGCTATCTCTCCAAAGCGCCCTGGCAGGTGCAGGTCGAGGAAGAACTCATAGGCGTGTCCGACCGGCATGGAGGTGATCTCCGGCAGACAGTGATCCGCAACGAACACGTGCCGGGCTGCCTTGTTGAGACGGCTGCCCTGGCACTCGGGGCATAGTTGCTGGTTCAGGTATTTGGCCAGCTCCTCCCGCACGGCGCTCGATTCGGTTTCGCGGTAGCGGCGTTCCATGTTGGGGATGATCCCCTCGAAGGGTTGGGTCTTGACCATCGAGCCGCCCCTATCGTTGAGGTAGCTGAAGGTGATCTGCTCTCCGTTGCTGCCATAGAGGATCGCGTTCTGTATCTTCTGGGGCAGTTTTTCAAAGGGGGTGTCGATATCGAAGTCGTAGTGTCTGGCAAGGGATTCCAGCATCTGGAAGTAGTAGGCATTGCGCCGGTCCCATCCGCGGATGGCTCCTGCCGAGAGGCTGAGGGCGGCATGGCTGACCACCCGCTCAGGGTCGAAGAACTGTCTTACGCCGAGCCCGTCGCATGCCGGACAGGCGCCAGCCGGATTGTTGAAGGAGAACAGTCGGGGTTCGAGCTCGGCGAGGGAGTAGCCGCAGGTCGGGCAGGCGAATCGGGCCGAAAAAA
Source organism: Chromatiales bacterium (assembly GCA_026984715.1). Lineage (GTDB taxonomy): Bacteria > Pseudomonadota > Gammaproteobacteria > Thiohalospirales > Thiohalospiraceae > DRMK01. The sequence goes on from JALSRO010000078.1 coordinate 17,860, forward strand.
CCAGCTCTTCCCGATCTCCGTCGAGGGAGGCGACACGGGCGATTCCATCGGAGAGTTGCAGGGCCGTTTCCAGGGAGTCCGCCAGGCGCTGCTCCAGTCCCGGGCGTATTTTGAAGCGGTCGATGACCGCTTCGATGGTGTGCTTCTGGTTCTTCTGCAGCACTGGTGGCTCATCCAGTTCATGGATGTGTGCGTCGATACGGGCGCGCACAAAACCCTGGGCCCGCAGCTCCTCGATGATCTGTAGGTGCTCCCCTTTGCGGTTCTGGATCAGCGGAGAGAGCAGCATCAGACGGCTCCCCGCCGGCAGGGCCATCACCTGATCGACCATCTGGCTGATTGTCTGGGCCTGGAGCACATGGCCATGTTCGGGGCAGCGCGGCTCCCCCGCGCGGGCGAACAGCAGCCGCAGGTAATCATGGATCTCGGTGACGGTGCCGACGGTGGAGCGCGGATTGTGAGAAGTGGACTTCTGCTCGATGGAGATCGCCGGCGACAAACCCTCGATATGCTCGACATCCGGTTTCTCCATCATCGAGAGGAACTGGCGCGCATAGCTGGAGAGGGATTCGACATAGCGCCGCTGCCCTTCGGCATAGATGGTATCGAATGCCAGGGATGACTTGCCGGAACCGGAGAGCCCGGTGAAAACGATCAGCTTGTTCCGGGGCAGATCCAGATCGATGTTCTGCAGGTTGTGGGTTTTCACCCCGCGGAGCTTGATAGTGTCCATTTCACCTTTTTCTCAACGTAACGCAACCTGTTACTATAAGATCCTTTGGCAGTGAGAAGCAAAAGGAAGAACCCGACTCCCATGCAGACGAACATCTCCGAAACCATGACGCCGGTCGAGCGCCGTGCCGCCGCTTCGCTGGCCAGCATTTACGCGCTGCGCATGCTCGGCCTGTTTATGATCCTGCCGGTGTTCGCTCTCTATGCGGAACACTTGGCTGGCGTGACACCCACGCTGGTGGGAGTGGCGTTGGGGATCTACGGGCTTACTCAGGCCGTGCTCCAGATCCCGTTCGGAATGGTATCGGATCGCATAGGTCGCAAGCCGGTAATCACCGCAGGACTGCTGATCTTTGCGCTGGGCAGCGTGGTAGCGGCGATGTCGGGTACCATCCAGGGGGTCATCATCGGACGGGCGCTGCAGGGAGCCGGCGCGGTGGCGGCCGTGGTGCTGGCGTTGGCGGCAGATCTCACGCGGGAGGAGCACCGTCTGAAGGTAATGGCCGGGATCGGTATCAGCATCGGTATCTCCTTCTCCGTGGCGCTGGTGGCGGGGCCGATGCTGGAGCACTGGATTGGTGTGCCCGGAATCTTCTGGTTGACAGCGGTGATGGCACTGGGAGGGATTGGAGTACTGCAGCTCTGGGTTCCAAGGCCAACCCATCTCCATCTGCACCGGGATACGGAAGCGGTACCGGAGCAGTTTCGCGAGGTGCTGAGCAACGGTCAGCTGTTGCGCCTGGACTTTGGGATCTTTGCCCTGCACATGGCGCTGACGGCGATCTTCGTCGTGGTTCCCCACATTCTCCGTGACAGTGTGGGGATGCCGGTGAATCATCACTGGCACATCTATCTGCCAGTGATGCTGGTGGCGTTCGTTGCGATGGTTCCCTTCATCATCATTGCGGAAAAGAAACGGCGTATGAAACAGGTGCTCAGCGGCGCCATCCTAGGGCTGGGGCTGTCGATGATCGGGATGTGGCTCTCCCATGACAACATCATTGGAATCGTACTGGCGCTGCTGCTGTTCTTCACCACTTTCAACCTGCTGGAGGCGACCCTCCCCTCCCTGATAGCCAAGACGGCACCGGCCTGGAGCAAGGGTACGGCCATGGGGGTCTACTCCAGTTCCCAGTTTCTGGGGGCGTTTGCGGGTGGTTTCATGGGAGGTTGGCTCAACGGGCGTTTTGGTATTACCGGAGTGTTTCTGTTCAGTGCCCTGGTTGCCGGCGTTTGGTTCTGGCTGGCGGTGACCATGCGTGAGCCGCGCTATCTCAGCAGTTACCTGATCAATGTGGGGGCCATAGATACTGCACGTGCCGAGCAGTTGACCAGGGAACTGCTCGCTGAACAGGGTGTAGAGGAGGCGGTGGTGCTGGCAGACGACGGGGTCGCCTATCTAAAGGTGGATCCGGAGCGTATCGACGCAGCAGCGCTGGCTGGTTATTCAAGTGAATCCGAGAGATAGGAGAGAGTGATGGCGAGAGGTATCAACAAAGTAATATTGATCGGGAACCTGGGGAACGATCCCGAGGTCCGTTACATGCCTGATGGGGGAGCGGTGGCCAATATCACTGTCGCCACCAGCGAGCAGTGGAAGGACAAGCAGACCGGTGAGCAGCAGGAGCGGACCGAGTGGCACCGAGTGGTGCTGTTTCGCCGTCTCGGGGAGATTGCGGGCGAATATCTGAAAAAGGGCTCCAAAGTCTATATCGAGGGAAAACTTCAGACCCGCAAGTGGCAGGACCAGAACGGCAATGATCGCTACACCACCGAGATCGTGGCCAACGAGATGCAGATGCTGGACAGCCGTGGTTCCGGCAGCGGCAGCGCAAACTTCGGTCAGGGTGCTCCGGCCCGCAGCCAGTCCACAGGAGCAGCCCCCGCCAACCAGCCCGCTGCAGGAGGGCTCGAGGATTTCGACGACGATATCCCGTTCTGACGGGCTGATGAAAGAGCTCCTTTTTCGACATCCTGTCACGAAATCGATGGTGTCCTCCTCCGGTGGAGTGTTCTTCGCCGGTTGCTGCAGGCAGGGGTGACTTCGGTACCGGTAGCAATCGTGGCAGAGCAGATCATCCATCTTTCCATCTCCGGCATGAGTTGTGCGGGCTGCGTCGCCGCGGCCGAGGAGGCGCTCAAACGTGTGCCGGGCGTGACTGCGGCAACGGTGAATTTTGCAGAGCACAGCGCCATGGTTCGCGGCACAGCCAGTGTCGGGCAGCTTGTCGCAGCGGTGACGGCGGCGGGTTACGGCGCTGCCGAGCTGCGTGGCGCCGACGATGCGGAGAAGAAGAGAGAGGCCACCGAGAGAGCCCACTACTGCCGGTTGCTGCGCAATACAGT
>JALSRO010000079.1 GCA_026984715.1 Chromatiales bacterium
CGCCAGCTCGTCGTCGGGCTTGGCGAAGTGATCCATGCCGATGTACACATAGCCGGCCTTCCCCAGCCGCTCGATGGTCAGCTTGAGGATCGCCAGCTTCTCCGCCGGCGCCGGCAGATCCTCCGCAGCGATACGGCGCTGCGGCTTGAACAGCTCCGGCAGATGGGCGTAGTTGAACACCGACACCCGGTCCGGATCCACCTCCAGCACCCTGTCCAGGGTGCGCGCGAAGCTCTCCCGGCTCTGGAACGGCAGGCCGTAGATGAGATCGATGCTCACCGACTTGAACCCCTCGCGGCGGGCGGCTCGCAGAGTGGCGAGGGTCACCTCCTCCGGCTGGATCCGGTTGACCGCCTTCTGCACCCTGGGGTCGAAATCCTGCACCCCGAGGCTCATGCGGTTGAACCCCAGCCGGCGCAGCAGGGCGATGGTGTCCTGCTTCACCTCGCGGGGGTCGATCTCGATGGAGTACTCGCCGCTGTCGTCGTCACGCAGCTGGAACTGCTCACGGGTGACCTCCATCAGCTTTGTCATCTCGTCGTGACTGAGGAAGGTGGGGGTTCCGCCGCCCCAGTGGAGCTGATCCACCGGCCGTGACCCGTCGAACAGCTCCGCCTGCATGGCGATCTCCCGGAACAACCGCTCCAGATAGGGGGCCGAACGGCTGCGGTCCTTGGTCACCACCTTGTTGCAGGCGCAATAGAAGCAGACCGTGTCACAGAAGGGGATGTGGAAATAGAGCGACAGCGGCCGCCCCGACTCGTTGCTGCGCGCCGCCCAGGCGCGGTACTGCTCCTCGCCGAACGCATCGGTGAACTGCACCGCGGTCGGGTAGGAGGTATAGCGCGGCCCGGACTTGTCATAGCGGCGGATCAGATCCGGGTCGAAGATTACCGATTCATTGAACTGCATGTGTGGCTCCTGTAACTCGCATCGACGGCGCTGCGCCCACCGTACCGGCGATCCTCACCGAATCGCACCCCTTTCCGTGCGGGACACGACCGGCAGTTTACCAGTTTTGGACAATCCGGATCCCGATCATCCACCTCATGGACAAGCATGCCACGACGCATTGGCAGGCTGTTGAAAACGATGTTTTTCGGCAGCCAGTTTGCGGAACAGGGATGTGCCGCCATTTTCAATGGCGCCAAGCCGTTGAAAGTGAAGGGGGCGGGAGATCGCGCTTTTCCGGCCCCGCGCTGAAAAAGACCATGGATGGGCTTTTCCAACATCCTGCTGTCAGGACTGCGGGGATACAACCCACCTTACCTTCCTTGCGCCCGGCGTGGGGCAGTCGGCTCGAGCACACGTTCCGACCATCACTTCAGCGGCGCCCCCGCTTCACCTGCGACATCGGCATAGATATCCTTGACCGATATCGTGACCCCGACGGAGGTGAGCTCCACACTGTCCCCCTCCTGGTACTGCGTGAGCGAAACGGTACCCTCGGCAACCGAATAACGATTGACCTCCACCCTGTCCTGGGCGACCGTCAAATATTCGATCAGGGTGGGAATCTTGCTATAGGAAGACAGTTTTTCCAGCTTGTCCCTGGTCTCCGTGGTGGGAGAAAGCACCTCGATGATGAGAATCGGCTTGTCCTCGTAATATTCACTGGGCGGATGCTCGTCACACGAAACCATTATGTCCGGATAGTAGAACAGATCATCTTGGCCCGTGTGGATCCGAACCTTCATATCGGACATATAGGTGCGACACGGCCCGCCTCTGGTACATTGCCTGATCTCCGTGGCCAGAGTCAGTGCGATCAGGTTATGGGCACGGCTGGCCCCGACCATGGCAACGACATAGCCGTTGTTGTATTCATGTTTGACATCGGACGACCTCTCGCTCTCCAGGTACTCTTCCGGGGAGAGTCGAATTCGTTTGGTCGCAAGAGCCATGGTAGTGTTCCCCAAAAACCGACAAATCTCGACGGTATGTCGAAAAAGCCCATCGAAGGTGCTGCACAGCCGAGCCCATCGAGCCACCCTGGCCGGCAACCTCCACCTCCGGACACCGGGGGGCATATCCGCCGCCTTCGCGCTCAATCACCGCATCGACGACCTGCCAACCAATAATACCTTATACATTGGCCATTGTACCGACAGGATAAATCCTGATCCTCTCCCAATGCCTGCCGCCAAAGTTTCATGTAACTACCCGGCTTGCTCCTGAAAGCTGCTCCCGCGTCAGCAGAAACACCCCCTCGCCGCCGCGCTCGAACTCCAGCCAGACGAAAGGCATCTCGGGAAACGACTCCACCAGCGCCGCCTGGCTGCTCCCCACTTCGACCACCAGGATGCCGCCGGGGTTCAGGTGTTCTGCGGCTCCCGCGAGAATGCACCGCACCACCTCCAGGCCATCCTCGCCGGCGGCCAGAGCCAGTTCCGGTTCGTGGCGGTACTCGGAGGGCAGCGCCGCCATCTCCTCCCGATCCACATAGGGGGGGTTGCTTACGATGATGTCGTAACGCCCCCGCAGCTCTTCGAACAGATCGGAGCGGATCAGCTCCACCCGCCCCTGCAGCCGGTGGCGCCTGACATTGATCGCCGCCACCTCCAGCGCATCGGCGGAGAGATCCGCGCCATCCACCTGCGCATCGGGAAAGGCATGGGCACAGGCCACGGCGATGCAGCCGCCGCCGGTGCAGAGATCCAGGATCCGTTCCACCCGCCCGGCATCGATCCAGGGGGAGAAGCCCTGCTCGACCAGCTCGGCGATGGGGGAGCGAGGGATGAGCACCCGCTCGTCCACATGGAACTCAAGTCCGGCGAACCAGGCGGTGCGGGTCAGGTAGGGGGCCGGAACCCGCTCCTCGATGCGGAGCCGGAACAGCTCCAGGATCTTCTCCTTCTCCACCGCGGTCAGACGGCTGGAGAAATATTCGGCAGGCAGGTCGGGGGGCAGATGCAGGGCGTGCAGCACCAGCCACGCCGCCTCGTCCAGGGCGTTGTCGGTGCCATGGCCGAAGTGCAGCCCGGCCCGGTTGAACAGGCTGGCGCCCAGACGGACGAAATCGCGTATCGTCTGGAGCTTCGCGGTGTCTACAGTCGGTAGAGACACGCCCATGCTCTCTCCTCCTGGAGGAGCGTTACTTGATAAAACCAAGGCTCTCCAGCTTTATAATCACTTGCTGCGCTGCTTCGTCCGGTGTACAGGTCTCGGTATCGATACAGAGTTCGGGGTGTTCTGGCGCCTCGTAGGGATCGCTGATGCCGGTGAAGTCGGAGATCAGGCCGGCCCGGGCCTTGGCATACAGCCCCTTCACGTCACGCTGTTCACACACCTCCAGCGAGGTGGCCACATGCACCTCGATAAAACCGCCCACCGATTCAATCAACTCCCGAACCTGGCGTCGGGTCGACGCATAGGGAGCAATGGGAGCACAAATCGCCGCTCCCCCATTCTTGGCAATCTCTCCGGCAACAAAACCGATCCGCTTGATATTGAGGTCGCGATGCTCCTTGGAGAAGGTCAGTTCACTGGAGAGATTCTTGCGCACCAAATCACCATCCAGCAGCGTCACGCGGCGTCCCCCCATCTCCAGCAGCTTGACCATCAGAGCATTGGCAATGGTGGACTTGCCGGAGCCGGAGAGCCCGGTGAAAAACACCACATAACCCTGTTTGTGACGCGGCGGGTGGGTCTTGCGCAGCTCCTCCACCACCTCCGGATAGGAGAACCAGTCCGGAATATCCAGCCCCTGCTGCAGGCGGCGGCGGAACTCGGTGCCGGAGATCTTCAGCACGCTCTCCCCCTCCTTCACCTCGTCGATGGGAACATACTCCGCGCGATCCTCCACATAGACCATCATGCGGAACGGGATCATCTCGATCCCCAGCTCGTCCTGATATTTCCGCACCAGCTCCTGGGCATCGTAGGGGCCGTAGAAATCCTCCCCTTGGCTGTTGGCTCCCGGCCCGGCATGGTCCCGGCCGACGATGAAGTGGGTGCAGCCGAAGTTCTTGCGTATGATGGCGTGCCACACCGCCTCACGCGGCCCGCCCATGCGCATGGCGAGCGGCAGCAGGCTGAGGGTGGTGGTCTGGCGCGGATAGTTCTTGATCACATGCTCGTAGCAGCGCACCCGCGAGTAGTGGTCGATATCCCCCGGCTTGGTCATGCCGACAACCGGGTGGATCATCAGGTTGGCCTTCACCTCCTTTGCCGCCCGGAAGGTGAGCTCCACATGGGCGCGATGCATGGGGTTGCGCGTCTGGAACGCCACCACCCGGCTCCAACCCCGCTCCTGGAAAAAATCCCGCGTCTCCTGGGGGGTCTTGCGCAGGCTGCGAAAATCATAGTGAATGGGAGAGTCCAATCCTTTGATTTTCCCACCCAGATACACCTTTCCAGCCTGGTGGTGCAGATAGGATACCGCCGGGTGGGCTTCATCATTGGCGCCGAAAACCAGCTCAGCTTCACGGATCTTGTCTGGGGTCCAGATATCGGAGATCTCCATGGTGGCAATCAGCAACCCCTCCGGAGAACGCAGTGCGATACTCTCCCCGACGGAGGACTCCCCTGCAAACGCCTCGCTGACATCCAGCGTTACCGGCATCGGCCAAAGGGTGCCATCGGAGAGGCGCATCCTCTCCAGCACGGAATCATAGTCCGCCCGGCCCATGAACCCCTCCAG
>JALSRO010000080.1 GCA_026984715.1 Chromatiales bacterium
CTTGCGTGCCTCCAGCACCGCCTCCTCCACGCGCCAGCCGAACACATGGGAGCGTGACGCAGGATTGCCGAACAGGCCATCCTCCAGGGTCAGATAGCGGCACATCTCTTTCGCCACGCGTGGGTCGACCGGAGTGGTTGCCGCATAATCGAAATAGATTGGGGTCTTCATCACGATTCCGTAATATCTAATCATCAAATGGTGCGTTTGTTCAGACAGACCCAGTCCTGATCCTGGCGCTGGTAGATCTCCTGTACATCGCGCTGCTCCATCAACTTTCCCAGGTTGATGTTTTCCAGAAAGCTGTATAGCTGCCTGCTGAGATCCATCCACAGCTCATGGGTAAGGCAACGCGCATGATCCTGACAGTTGCCCTCACCGTCACAAGCGGTTGCGTCCACTTTCTCATCGACTGCGACGATAACATCCAGCACCGGAATTTCGCTTGGTGGCTGGCTCAACCGGTACCCTCCTCCCGGCCCTCTGGTACTATCCACGAGCCCTTTTTTTCGCAACTTTGCGAACAGCTGCTCCAGATATGACAGAGAGATCCCCTGGCGCCTCGATATATCCGCCAAGGTTACAGAACCTTTGTCGAAATGAATAGCCAGGTCCAGCATTGCCGTCACCGCATAGCGGCCCTTCGTCGTCAGTCGCATATCCTGCTCCTCGTTCGCCAGCTGTATCCAGGTCGTTCAGCCCTCACACCACTCATCTCCGACCAAAGATAGATGCGGCCGGAACACAGATTGTCACGCTCGGGTATGGGGCCAGCACCTTAGAGTCTAGAATACCCACTGTTTTTGTCAAGTATTTATTAGCTCAATAGCATATGTTGCCAGGCTAATTACGCTGCCTGGTGTCGGGCTCCTCATCCAGCACCGGCTCACAGGCCGGCAGTTCGGGAAGATCCAAGCTCTCTCCCAGCCGGTTGAGCGCTTCGCAGATCTTCTCGTTGCGGCTGTCGAGCACATGCAGATGATCGAGCATACAGTCGATGGCGTTGGCTACCGGATCGGGCATGTTGCGGGTGGTTCCATACGCGTCGAAGCCAATCTTTTTCGCCATGGCATGACGCTGCTGCTGTTTGTCTCCACGCCTCGGATGACTCACGATATGCCCGGGTATGCCCACCACCGTGGCTCCTTCCGGGACATCCTTCACCACCACCGCATTCGATCCGATTCGCGCACCACGGCCGATCTTGATCGGGCCCAATACCTTTGCCCCCGCCCCTACCACCACATCATCATCCAGTGTGGGATGTCGTTTACCCTTCTCCCAACTGGTACCGCCGAGCGTGACCCCATGATAGAGGGTGCAATCGTCTCCTATGACGGTGGTCTCGCCAATCACCACTCCCATGCCATGATCGATGAAAAAACGCCTGCCGATGACAGCGGCGGGATGGATCTCGATCCCGGTGATCCAGCGCCCGATGGCGGAGAGTACTCGTGCCGGCAGACGCAGACCTATCCGCCACAGCCAGTGGCTGAAACGGTGGATGCGGACGGCATGAAAGCCGGGGTAGGAGATCATGATCTCAAAGATGGAGCGGGCCGCGGGATCCCGCTCGAACACGCAGTTTATATCTTCACGAATACGTTCGAACATAGGGGTTCTGCAACGAAGCTGCTCCTCGACGATGTAACGTTTCCCAGCGGCCAAGTATATCGCGTTCAGTCACCGGGTTAATAGTTGATTGATTTTATCAGGATTAGGCGGGTTTGTTACCCCCGAGAGGAGTCCTTGGCTCTTGCCTGCGCCGCCTTCAGTATCCCGCGCAGGATATTGAGCTCCATACGGTCCAGATGGGCGCGATTGAACAGGCGCCGCAGACGCCGCATCAGCTGGCGCGGCCTGGCCGGGTCGAGAAATCCGATATCGATCATGGTCTGCTCCAGGTGACGGTACAGACCGGCGAGCTCGTCGGCGGTGGCCAACGTGGTATCCGGCCTGTCCAGTTTCACGGGCGGTGCCGCTTCGGTGTCCAGCGAGAGTCGCATCTCATATGCCAGAATCTGTACCGCCGCGGCCAGGTTGAGCGAGCTGAACGCAGGGTTGGCCGGAATGTGGACGAGATAGTGACACTGCTCCAACTCGACGTTGGTGAGACCAGCATGTTCCCGCCCGAATACCAGGGCCACTTCGGTATTTCCATTGGCGGCGGCAGCCATTCCGGCGCACTGCCGGGGATCCACCTGCGGCCAGCTGATGGTTCGCAGGCGCGCACTGGCGCCGAAAACCAATCCACACCCGGTCAACGCCTCATCCAGACTGGCACAGCTCACCGCTTTGGCGAGCAGGTCGTCGGCGCCGGAGGCCCGGGCAGTTGCGTCGGCGTGGGGAAAACGGGCGGGATTGACCAGATAGAGCCGGCTCAATCCCATGTTTTTCATTGCCCGTGCAGCCGCTCCGATATTTCCCGGGTGCGTGGTCTCGACCAGCACGACGCGCAGGTGGGACAGTTCCATCCCGGCAGGGTCGTTCACCTGCGCCTCCATCATATCAACCCGGCGACAACATATATAAATATTGTATCGGGGTTGCCTCCCAGTATAGGGAGATACTCCGCTGCCACCACACTTCTACAATAGCAAGAACGTTTTTCCATCTATCCTGTTCCACGTGAGACTTTTTCCGCGGCCTGTTAGAATAGCCGCCCGCCGGCGAAAACGGTTTTTCCCTCTTCCCGGCCCGAATTCCATCACTGGAGAGTACCTGGATGCACCCCTTGCTCAACATTGCCATCCGCGCCGCCCGCAATGCGGGTAACATCATATCCCGCTCTGTGGAGCGTATCGATGCCTTGACCATCCACACCAAGGCGCAAAACGATTTCGTCACGGAAGTGGACCGCCTTGCGGAGCAGGAGATAATCCGGGTGATCCGCAAATCCTACCCCGACCACGCCATTCTGGCCGAAGAGAGCGGCAGCCAGCAAGGGGATGAGTATCAATGGATTATCGATCCCCTGGATGGCACCACCAACTTTCTGCACGGTTTCCCCCAGTTTGCCGTCTCAATCGCTATCCAGCACAGGGGGCGACTGGAACATGCGGTGATCTATGACCCCATGCGCCAGGAGCTGTTCAGCGCCTCCCGCGGAGCGGGTGCCCAGCTCGATGGGCGTCGCATTCGCGTCACCCGGCGCAAAGGCCTGGAGGGAGCGCTGCTTGGAACCGGCTTCCCGTTCAAACAACGGCAGCACCTGGATTCCTATCTGGCCACATTCAAGGCTCTGTTCTCCTCGGCCGCCGGCATCAGACGCCCGGGGGCAGCCGCCCTGGACCTCGCCTATGTCGCTGCCGGACGGCTCGACGGTTTCTGGGAACTCGGCCTGCAACCGTGGGACATGGCTGCGGGAGTGCTGCTGATCCAGGAGGCGGGCGGCCTGGCCGGTGACTTCAGCGGCAACGAAAACTATCTCAAGACCGGGAATCTGGTAGCGGGCAACGCAAAGATATTCCGCGCCATCCTGCAGACCATCCAGCCCCATCTCAGCGCGGATCTGAAATGTTGAAGCCCGGCTCCGAAAACTCCCTTCGGCGGCTCAAGGGAAAAGCGAAAACCGCCAGGATCCCCATCAAGGTAATACCAGCTGCCCATCCCCTGCCCAAACCCCGGTGGATTCGCGCCCGCTCGCCCAACAACCCTGAAGTCGAGCGGTTGAAACAGGTACTGCGGAATCGCCGATTATACACAGTCTGCGAAGAGGCCGCCTGCCCAAACCTGGGAGAGTGCTTTGCCCGAGGTACCGCCACCTTCCTGATCATGGGGGGTATATGTACGCGGCGCTGTCCCTTCTGCGATATCGCACATGGACGCCCGCAGCCGCTGGACCCTGCAGAGCCGGAGAACCTGGCTTGCACCATCGAGGCGATGCAGCTCCGTTATGCCGTTATCACCTCGGTCAACCGGGACGATCTCAGGGACGGAGGAGCCGCCCATTTCACCGCCTGCATCCAGGCGATTCGTCAGCGCTCCCCAGATACCGGTATCGAAATACTGGTACCGGATTTCCGGGGAAACCCGACCGTTGCGCTGCAGATACTTCAGCAGGAGCCGCCCGACGTCTTCAACCACAACCTGGAGACGGTGCCGCGACTCTATCCGCAGGCCCGCCCAGGCGCCGACTACCACGGCTCCCTGCGGTTGCTGCAGCAGTTCAAGCGGGAAAATCCGCAGATAGCCACCAAGTCGGGCCTGATGCTGGGTCTTGGGGAGAGTGATGCCGAGATCGAGCAGGTAATGGAGGATCTCCGCCGGCATGATGTGGAGATGCTCACTCTGGGCCAATACCTTCAACCCGGTCCCCACCATCTCCCCGTAGCCCGCTATCTCACGCCGGAGGAGTTTGCGAATCTCGGCCGGATTGCCGAGTCAATGGGATTCAGCAACGTTGCCAGCGGCCCCATGGTACGCTCCTCCTATCATGCCGATCTCCAGGCCGCCGGAGAACGCATCGGATGACGGTAGGGCTCACCCGCCTCATCGAATCGGTCGCCCTTCCCCCCGGCATTCTGCTTCTGGCGATAGGCGCCGGTCTGCTGATATCGAAACGGCGCCCCCAGGCAGGGCAATG
>JALSRO010000081.1 GCA_026984715.1 Chromatiales bacterium
CAAGTACGATGTATTCAATGCCAGTGTGGGCTGGATCTATGATACCCGGAACCGCAGTCTTTTTCCTACGGAAGGGGTGCGTAACAGGCTGAACTTGCAGATTGCCATCCCGGGCAGCACGCTGGAGTATTACAAAACGGAGCTGCATCACAGACGCTACTTCCCCATTGGGGAGAAATCGACCCTCCTGTTACGGGGCGAGCTCAACTATGCAGACGGTTTGCGCAATCTCAGCGGGCCACCGCCATATGAGTATTTCTATACCGGCGGCAGCCAGTCCGTGCGTGGATTTCAGGCCAATTCCCTGGGTCCCCGCTCAGCCACTGGTAGCAGTAACCGCTCTCTTGGGGGAACGCTGGAGACCGTGGCCAGTATGGAGTATCTTTTCCCGCCTACTGCGGAGAGTGACAGCATGCGGGTCACGTTTTTTGCGGATGTGGGCAATGTCTACGAGGATTTCGACCATTTCGATGCCAGTGAGCTGCGTTCATCCTACGGGGTGGGATTGGTTTGGCTTACGCCAGTGGGCATATTAAGATTGAGCTATGCCAAACCGCTATACTCCAGGTCGGGTGACGATCTGGATCCCTTGCAATTTACGATTGGCATGAGTTACTGATTCCGTGGCCGGTTGCCCTATCGGTGGGCTGGCTGCTTTAGACAAAGGTGGGTGTTCTGTTGAACAGAGTTGAGAAATTGGGATTGCTGTTTGTCATTTGGTTCCTGGCCGCTGTGGCTCCCGCGGTATCTGGAGAGCTCAAGATCGGGGTGGTGAATACTCCTCGCGTACTGCAAGAGGCTCCCCAGGCCCGCAGCTCGAGCGCAAGCCTGGAGCAGGAGTTCGCTCCTCGAGAGCGCAAACTCGTGGAGAGCCAGAAAAAGATCAAGAGTAAGGAGGAGCGTCTGCTGCGTGACAGTGCGATCATGAACGAGTCCGAACGGCGCCGCTCGGAACGGGACCTGCTGGCTATGAAGCGGGAGCTGAAACGCTCACAGGATGAGTTTCGGGAAGATCTCAATATCCGTCGCAACGAAGAGCTGCGCAAGCTGCAACAGGTCATCTCCAAAGTGATCGATGATATCGCCAAAGAGAAGGGGTTCGATCTGATTCTGGGGGAGAATGTCATCTACGCTGACGAGAGTATCGATATCACGGATCAGATCCTGGAACGTCTCAAGAAGGCCGGATCCGGGAAATGAACCGGCCCGGACCGTCTTCTTCATCCTTCGGTCGAGGATAACTGGATGGCCATCGTCTATACCTTGGGCGAACTTGCCGGGTTCGTGGGGGGGCGAGTCGTAGGGGAGGCCACTGCCCGTATCGAAGGGGTTGCGACGCTGGCCAGCGCCGGTGATCGGCAGATCAGCTTCCTGGCAAACCCCCGCTACCAACAGCAGTTGTTGCATACCAAGGCGGGGGCGGTAATCGTGGAAGAGGCACAGCTCCCCCATTGCAGAGGAAATGCGCTGGTGGTGGCTGACCCCTACGTCGCCTATGCGCGTATCGCCACCCTGTTCGTCGTACGGTCGAACAGGGTGGGGGGGATCCATCCCACAGCATCTGTCAGTGAAGGCGCAACCATCCATGAAACCGCCTGGATCGGGCCCAACTGTTCCATCGGGGCGGGTGTGACCATCGGATCGGATACCCGTCTCGGGCCGGGCTGTTTTGTCGGCGATCACGCGACAATCGGTTCCGATTGCATGCTGGTCGGGAATGTCTCTATATGCCATGCGGTTCATATCGGGAACGCAAATATTATTCACCCCGGAGCAGTGGTTGGCAGTGACGGTTTTGGGTTCGCTAACCAGCAGGGCAGGTGGGTCAAGGTTCCGCAGCTCGGCGGCGTGGTCACCGGCGACAATGTCGAGATTGGGGCCAATACCACTATCGATCGCGGTGCGCTGGACGATACGGTCATCGAAGAGGGGGTCAAGCTGGACAACCAGATCCAGATAGCCCATAACGTACGCATCGGTGCCCATACTGCCATTGCCGGGTGTGTCGGTATATCCGGGAGCACCCGCATCGGATGCCGCTGCGCCATTGCCGGTGGAGTGGGTATTGCAGGTCATCTGGAAATAGCCGATGATGTGACGATCACGGCAATGTCTCTGGTGACCAAGTCGATCACCCGGCCTGGCGTATACTCTTCGGGTATTCCGGCGGAGGCCAACAGCACATGGAACCGGCGCATGGCATATATGCGCCGGCTGGAAAGAATCGACCAGCGGCTCAGAAAGATTGAACAAATGGTTGCCGAACGTCCCAACGAGCAGAAGGAGTGAACAGTTTGGAGAGCATGGATATTTATCAGATACTTGAACATCTTCCGCACCGCTACCCTTTTCTGCTGGTGGACCGGGTACTGGAGATCGAGTCGGGAAGATACCTGAAGGCAGTCAAGAATGTCTCATACAACGAGCCATATTTTACTGGCCATTTCCCAAACCGGGCCATCATGCCGGGGGTACTCATTCTCGAGGCGCTGGCGCAGGCCACCGGAATACTGGCGTTTGTCACCAGCCAGAGCAAGCCCAATGAGAGGTCGAACTACCTGTTGGTGGGAATCGACAATGCCCGTTTCAAACGCCAGGTGATACCCGGTGATCAACTGATTCTGGAGGTGGAGTACCAAAAGACCAAGCGCGGTATCTGGAAATTCGATGTCGAGGCATCGGTCGAAGGAAAGATGGTTGCCAGTGGTGAAATCCTGTGTGCGGAAGGACGCGTTGAATGAGCATTGATCCCCGTGCGGTGGTCGATCCTGGTGCCAGGCTGGCGCCGGGAGTCACCGTCGGGGCCTACTCCATCATCGGTGCAGATGTGGAGATCGGTGCCGGTACGGTCGTCGGTTCCCATGTGGTCATAAAGGGGCCCGCAGTTATTGGCGAAAACAACCGATTCTACTCCTTCAGCTCCATCGGTGACGATCCCCAAGACAAGAAGTATGCTGGTGAAGTGACACGCCTCGAAATCGGCGACGAGAATGTCGTCCGGGAGTACTGCACCATCAATCGCGGTACCGAGCAGGGGGGCGGCGTCACCCGGATTGGCGATCGCAACTGGATCATGGCCTATGTGCACATCGCCCACGACTGCCTGATCGCCAACGACACCGTTTTCGCCAATAATGCATCTCTGGCTGGCCATGTCAGGGTGGATGAGTATGCCGTACTCGGTGGTTTCACGCTGGTGCATCAGTTCTGTTCCATTGGTGCTCATAGCTTCAGCGGCATGGGCAGCACCCTCAGCAAGGATCTCCCCCCTTATGTGATGGCGAGTGGAAATCCTGCAACTCCTCGAGGAGTGAACAGCGAAGGGTTGAAACGGCGTGGGTTCAGCGCAGAGTCCATCCGGGCACTGAGACGGGCCTACAAGATTCTGTTCCGGTCCGGGCTCACTCTGGATGAGTCCATCGAACAGTTG
>JALSRO010000082.1 GCA_026984715.1 Chromatiales bacterium
CCGGTCTGCTGTTCGATTCCGGAAGAGGCATCGGTGATGTAGTCGCCAGTGATGATGACCTGTTTCTTGAGCAGTATCGGACGACCGTTACGATCGTAGTAGAGGCGCGAGGCAGGTGGCACCCTTCCGGCGACGGCAGCCTGAACATCGCCCCGTTCATCCACCAGATGAAACTCCAGAGTAGCCGTGGCACCCAGAATCTCCTTGGCTCGTGCCGTATCCTGAACCCCTGGCAACTGAACGACGATGCGCTCCTCTCCCTGCTGCTGGATCACCGGTTCTGCCACCCCGAGCTCGTTGACACGGTTGCGCAGGGTGGTAATGTTCTGCTGCAGGGCAAAACGGCGGATCTCGCGCTGAGCCTTCGCTTTCAGCTTCGCCTCCAGGTAGTAGGCGCCATTACGCTCGGTCTCCGCCAGCTCCAGATCGCCGAAGTTGCCACTGTCGTTCAACAGCTTGTATGCGGCATCCCGCTGCTGCTGATCGCGGAACTTGATCTCCACCCGTTCACCCTCGCGGGTAACTGTGACATAGCGTAGCCTGGCCTCCCGCATGGTGGTCCGAAAGTCCCCCACGTAACGCTCCAGCGCCTGACCAAGCGCAGTGGCCATATCCACCTCCATGAGGAAGTGAACACCACCGCGCAGATCCAGCCCAAGGTACATGGGTGCCGCATTCAGGGAACGCAACCAACCCGGCGTTGCCGGCGCCAGGTTGAGCGCCACGGTGTAGTTTCCACCCAGCACTTCACGCACCAGATCGTTGGCCTTGAGCTGAAGTTCGGTATCGGCAAAGCGCAGCAGCATTCGCTGGTCGGTGTACTCTACCCGAAGCGGTGTAATGCCGTTGTGATTCAGCGTCTCCAGCACTCTCTTCTGCACGGATTCATCCAGTTGCGCACTGCGCGCCGGCGAGATCTGGATAGCGGGATCCTCGCCATAGAGATTCGGGAGGGCGTAGATCACCCCGGTGATTACGATCACGATTATCAGCAGATACTTCCAGAGTGGATACTGGTTGATCATATTGGTTCTTTCTCTTTCTCAGGCCTCTTTGAGCGTGCCCTTCGGCAGTACTGCAGTAACGGCATCCTTCTGCAGCTTGATCTGGACATCCTCGGCGATCTCCAGCGTCACGAAGCTGTCACCTACCTTGGTTATCTTGCCGCCGATACCCCCGCTGGTGACCACCTCATCCCCTTTGGCCAGCTCGGAAATCAGTTTGCGATGCTCCTTGGCTCGTTTCATTTGAGGACGAACCAGCATGAAGTAGAAGACGGCAAACAGTACGATAAGCGGTAGCAGACCCGCCAGCGGGCTGCCCTGGCCCGCCGCTGGCACAGCCTCCGCCCATGCGTTGGAGATAAAAAAGCTCATCTTTACATTCCTCTTGCTGTTGAGTTGTGAAATTCACGCATTATGACACAGGCGCAACCGGTTGCGAGCGCCTGAGATAAAAATCTTGCACGAAACTGTCCAGGTTGCCACAGCTGATTGCGTTGCGCAGGTTTTCCATCAGCTCCTGATAATAATGGAGATTGTGGATGGTGTTGAGCCTGGCACCGAGTATTTCACCGGTTCTGTCCAGATGGCGCAGATAGGCGCGACTGTAGTTGCGGCAGGTGTAGCAGCTACACTCCTCATCCAGGGGGCGGGTATCCTTTCTGTATCGCGCATTACGGATTCGCACCGTACCCCGGTGAGTAAACAGATGACCGTTGCGGGCGTTGCGCGTAGGCAGGACACAGTCGAACATGTCCACTCCCCGGAGTACCGCCTCCACTATATCTTCCGGCTTTCCCACCCCCATCAGATAACGCGGCCGCTCTGCGGGCATCCGCGGAGCAAGGCTGTCCAGCACCGCCAGCATCTCCTCTTTCGGCTCTCCCACAGAGAGACCTCCAATCGCGTAGCCATCGAACCCGATCTGCTGCAGCCCGGCCAGCGACTGCTCCCGGAGGTGCGGATACATCCCTCCCTGCACGATACCGAACAGTGCGGCCGAATTCTCCCCATGAGCGGTTTTGCTGCGTTGCGCCCAGCGTAACGAGAGTTCCATGGAGGCCCTGGCCTGCTCCTCGGTGGCTGGCCAGGGGGTGCATTCGTCGAAGATCATCACGATGTCGGCCCCCAGCTCCCGTTGCACCTGCATGGACTCCTCCGGACCGAGAAAGATCCTGGAACCATCCACCGGGGAGTTGAAACGGACCCCCTCCTCGCTGATCTTGCGCAACTCCCCGAGGCTGAACACCTGGAAGCCTCCGGAGTCGGTCAGGATCGGACCGTTCCAGTGCATGAATCCGTGAAGATCGCCGTGGGCCCGAATGACTTCAGTACCGGGACGCAGCATGAGGTGGAAGGTGTTGCCAAGGATGATCTGGCTGCCGTTGGCTCGCAGCTCCTCGGGAGTCATCGCCTTAACCGTTCCATAGGTACCTACCGGCATGAAGGCAGGGGTATCCACCGTACCCCGGGCAAACTCCAGCCGCCCACGGCGGGCCTGTCCATCGATATGCAGAAGCTCGAATCTCATCGCGTGATGAACATGGCGTCGCCGTAGCTGAAGAAACGGTAACGCTGCCGGACGGCATGCCGATAGGCAGCCATGATGCGGGCGTGGCCGGCAAAAGCGCTCACCAGCATCAACAGAGTGGATTCGGGAAGATGGAAATTGGTAACCATGGCATCGACCACCCGGAACTCATATCCTGGAGTGATGAAGATATCGGTCTCACCGTGAAACGGCGCAAGTTCACCACCGAGGGATGCTGCCTCCAGGCTGCGCACACTGGTGGTGCCGACGGCAATCACCCGCCCGCCGCGCTTTCTGGTCGCCCAAACCCGCTCACACACATCCTCCCGCACCTCCACCCGCTCACTGTGCATACGATGCAGACGAATATCGTCCACCCGTACCGGCTGAAACGTTCCGGCGCCAACATGCAGTGTCACAAAGGCGAACTCCACCCCTTGCGACTCAATCTGCTCCAGCAGCGCCCGATCGAAATGGAGACCGGCCGTGGGCGCGGCCACAGCACCCCGGCGCCGGGCATAGACGGTCTGATAACGCTCCCGGTCGAGTGTGTCGGAGCTACGCTCTATGTATGGCGGAAGCGGCACACGGCCCTTCTCCTCCAGGATCTCTCCCACCGGGCGGGGGCCCTCGAAGCGCAACAGGAACAGATCTCCCCGTCGCCCCTCCACCTCCACCTCGATATCCTGCTCCAGGAGCAACCGGATACCGGCTGCCGGGGAGTTACCGGCGCGCAGATGAGCCACTACCCGATGCGAATCCAGCAGCCGCTCCACCAGTACCTCCACCCTGCCACCGGTACCCTGCTTGAAGCCAAGAAGACGGGCCGGAATCACCCTGGTATCGTTGAACACCAACAGATCCCCCGGCTGCAACAGCTGCGGAAGATCCTGGAAATGGAGATCACACGGCGCATTGTCCTTTTTCAGATAGAGCAGACGGCTGGCACTGCGCCGACCGGCAGGAGTCTGGGCGATCAGTTCAGATGGCAGGTCAAAATGGAAATCGCGGCGATCCATAGGCGAGGCATATTACCAAAGAACACCACACGATGCCTTGCCAGAACGGCCAGATTCCATATAATGGGGCGCTCAACAAGGCGATGTGGTGGAATTGGTAGACACGCAGCACTCAAAATGCTGTGCCTTCGGGCGTGTCGGTTCGACTCCGACCATCGCTACCATATATCCCCGTCGCCGTTGCAATGCCTGAACACCCCTGGCCGCTCCTACTCCACCACACGGCCACCATGGCAGATGGGATCTACTCCAGACGCCGCTTGTAACCGGTAATCATCGAATAGACCAGATTCTCGTGGTGCTGCCGGGTAGCGAGCAACACGCCGATCACATGGAACAGCACCAGTAGCAGTGTGAAGTTGGCCAAAAACTCATGCACCTCCTCCAGTGCATCGATCCAGAATTCACCCACACCGGCCATCATGGCCGCCAACGGGCCGGCAGACTCGTCTGCGCCATAGAGCACCAACCCCGAAACACAGATCAGAAACAGCATCACCAGCAATACGACTACCATTACCCCTCCCGCCGGATTATGGCCCAGATAGCGACGGGCGCGGAACGTCACCACGTCTCTCAGATAATCGATAACCACCGCTGGAGGACGCACGAAGTCACTGAACCTGGCATGCCGGCTACCGACGAAACCCCTCACCACTCGAAAAATCACCAGCCCCAGTACCAGATAGCCGGCATAGACATGGAGATCCAGCAGATCCTCCTCGCTGAAATAGGCACTGAAGAAGCTGGCGACAAGGCTCCAGTGGAGCAGCCGTATCAACGGATCCCACACCTTGACATCGACCCGCTTTTGCTCATGCATGTTCAACACCTCACTTATAATTGTTGCCGGGTCGACTAGGAGAACAAACTGAACGAAAACCCTGGGTGGGGGCTGAGGTTTTGGAGATATGCGATAGATGCCATCACAAACGAACAAAATTGGTGGAGTGCTGGCACCGGGCATTCATCATATAGCAAAAAAGCGAAAATAAT
>JALSRO010000083.1 GCA_026984715.1 Chromatiales bacterium
GGTATAGCTGTTCTGTTTCTGCATCAATCAGGCCCGTTCTAGTCCATGGTCTCGGTCGCCTGTTGCCGCGTCGACAGCACTGCTGCAGTACAGGCTAGATCGGGCTATTATAGCGTTTCCCGCTTGCGCAAAACCAGTTTTTGCCTTTTCACCTTTTTTCGTGCCATCTTCGGGCTGCTGCTATTAACCCGGCAACAACAATATATATCGTATTCAACCGTGGCGTGCCGGTTCGTAGCAAGGCGGCCCATCGCCGTTGTAGCCACTCTACAGCAAGATGGGGTAATGCAGCCTGCGGGCCGGCACGCCACGGCCTGTCGTTGAATATCATAGGGCTAGAGGCTTCAGGCAGGCACCGGCCCTGCGTTCCAGTGCGCTGGACAGGATGTCCGAGTGTCGCGGGTGCAGGGATGCACTGGAGCGACCTTGACAAGGGAACGACCCTTGCCTCTGCACTGTGCGTGCCTTGTTCCGGCGCCTGCCTGAAGCCCTGAATGCGGCATATATTGTTGCCGGGTTAATAATTTACTTTGCGGGTGGACGGAGGGGTATCCGTGCGGTGCGATATCGGCATCGAGTCGAACACTTGTGCGATGTCCTGGCTCAGCTGCGACACGGCCCGGCTATGGGCGGAGACGATCGCCCTGTATCCATTTCTGTCGACCGGCTCGGTAACAGATGTCTTGTTGCTTGCAAGGAGTTTGTCATTGTGCCGATCCAGAATGCTCCAGCGGGCAACCAGATTTATCTGCCGGCCCGAACCGGCGTCCATCCGGATCACGTCGATCAGAATCTGATAGGGAAAACTGCCGGTTTTGTATCCGGGATAGAGAGAGACGCGGGAGGTGCCCAGCAGCCGGGAGAGGTTTTCCGCCACCACGCGGGAAAAGTTTCCCTGCAGCGGCTCAGCCCAGCGGTGGAACTCTTCATAGGCGATCTCATTTGCCTCGTTGCGCAATGCGATCTGCGGACGCAGCAGATAGTCCGGCAGGGTAATTGGGCCGACGATGATTCCGGGGCCTGAATCCTGTTCCGGGTTGTCGGTTTTTTCCAAGGAGGTCAGCAGATAGAAGTGTGAGGGCCGGGTGGTTCCGCAGGCGGCCAGCAAGACCAGGCAGCATATATACAGGGCGACACTTCTCGGCAGATTGGTCATCGCTATTTTTTCCCTTTGAGCAGTGTTTCCGGATTGCGTTCAATGGTGTCTGACAGAATGCGCAATGAGCGGGCAGATTCGGTCAGCTCCTGCAGCGCACGGGAGAGCTGGTAGTGCAGTTCGGAGTCGTCGGAGAGCTGCTCCCCGATGGTGCTGAATGCTTCGTTGGCCTGTTCCATGGAGTGCTGGAAACTGGCGGACATGGTATCGGCATGGCTGTCCAGATTGCGGGTCATGGTGCGTATATCTGCGAGCGCCTTTTGTGCATCGACCAGTGTTTTGTTCAGGTTGGATGAGATGGGTGCTATCTGTCCGTCCAGATTGGCGACCAGGGTGTCGACATTTTTCAGAACCTTGTTGAGGGAGTGGATGGTATCAATCAGTTCGGGTGAGTTGACCAACCGCTCCAGCCCGGACATGGTGGCGGCCAGGTTGTCGAGCAGTTTTTCGTAGCTGTAGTTCTCCAGTTTTCCGCCCAGTTTGTCCAGCAGTGAGGGGACGGTGGGGATCTCCGGGTAGTCGGTTACTGCTCCGACATATTTGGGGGTTTCATCTGGATAGTAGTCAAGCTGGATGAACAGCTGTCCGGTAATGAAGCTGTGGATCTGGAGCTGGGCGCGCAGGCCCCGATCCACCAGAGTCTGCAGGTCGAAATTTTCAGCGGCCGCTCCACCCTTTCCGGCAGCGGTCGAAAAGTGGCGCGGATTTATTTCTATATGTACCGGAATGTAGATCTGCTCCGTCTGCGGATCCACCTGCAGGGTGATGTCGGTCACGGTTCCCACCTTGACGCCGCGAAAGCTGACCGGGGAGCCGACGGTCAGCCCGGTGACCGTGTTCTCGAAGAACAGAACATAGTGTCTCTTCTTGGAAAAGATGGCGCCATCGCTGAGCAGGAGTGTTGCCAGTACGAACAGTCCGATGGCGGCGACCACGAACAGTCCGATCAGGGTTGGGTTGGCTTTTTTGCTCATATCTTGCCCCGGTTCAGAAAGGCGCGCACCTTGAGATTTTCCGATTTGTCACGCAGCATTTTTGGGTCACCCTGGGCAATGATGGTTCGGCTCTCATTATCGAGAAAAACCGAGTTGTTTCCAATAGCAAAGATACTGGCCAGTTCATGGGTCACCACCACGATGGTTGCCCCCAGGCTGTCGCGGATCTCCAGAATCAACTCATCCAGTCGCCGGGAGCTGATGGGGTCAAGACCGGCAGAGGGTTCATCGAAAAACAGCACTTCAGGGTCCAGCGCGATGGCTCGTGCCAGACTGGCCCGTTTGCGCATGCCACCGCTGATCTCGGAGGGGTAGAACTGCTCGAAACCGGCCAGCCCTACCAGTGCCAGTTTCAGGGAGGCGATCTCATGTACTTCCCGTTCACTCAAATCGGTGTATTCGCTGAGCGGCAGGGCGATGTTCTCTTCCAGCGTCATGGAGCTCCATAGCGCACCACTCTGGAACAGGACCCCGAAACGGCGTTTCAACATCTCCTGCTCCCGTGGTGGGGCCTTCCAGAAATTGATCTCGTCGAACCAGATCTCCCCTTTTTTCGGTGATTTGAGACCGATGAGATGTTTGAGCAGGGTGCTCTTGCCGCAGCCGCTGCCGCCCATGATGATGAACACATCGCCCCGGTTGATGGTGAAGTTCAGATCGTGCTGGATCACGAATTCACCGTAGGCCATGGTGAGATCCACCACCCGGATATGTGCTTCGTTGCTCATATGCCGAGCTTCTGGTACATGATGGTCATCAGTGAGGCGGAGATGACGATGAATACGATGGCGGTGACCACTGCCGAGGTGGTCGCTTCACCCACCGCCGAGGCGCTGCGGCCGCACTGCATGCCGCGCAGACAGCCGGCGATTGCGATCAGGGTGCCGTACACAACTCCTTTGCTGAGTCCCACCAGAAAGTGCTGCATGGTGAGTGCGGAGAGGGTCTGCTGGTAGTACTCGTTCATATCCACATTGAAGGCCATTACCGCCACCAGCATGCCGGCTACCATCCCCACTAAACTGGCGTAAAGAGTCAGTAGCGGAGCCATCAGGATCAGCGCCAGCATGCGCGGCAGCACCAGGAAATCGATGGGAGAGATCCCCAGGGTCCGGTAGGCGTCGATCTCCTCGTTCACCTGCATGGTACCCAGCTGGGCGGCGAAGGCGGCTCCGGTACGCCCGGCCAGGATGATGCCGGTCATCAATGCGCCGATCTCCCGCGACATGCCGATCCCCACCAGATCCGCAATATAGATCTGGGCGCCGAACTGCGCCAGCTGCACTGCCCCCATGTAGGCCAGAATCAGCCCCACCAGAAAACTGATCAGCGAGACGATGGGCAGCGCCTGCGGTCCGGTCTCCTGAATGGTAAGCGCCAGATCGGAGCGCCGGTATTGCGCCTTGCCGCGCAGCAGCCGTCCTACAGCCAGGGTGACTTCACCGATGAAGCGAACCATTGCTGGCGCGCCGTGAATCAGATCCAGGGTGACCTCACCCACATATTTCAGAACAGAGGGCGGCTCCACATGGCGGCCGGTCGCCTCCTCCGGGACTGCGAAGGCGAGCTTCAAGAGCCGCTGCGCGCCCTCCGGCAACCCGCTGTGGTCCACTTCGATGTTCCGGCTGTTGCAGAGTTTGACTACATTGCGCAGGAAGTTGATCAGGCCGCTGTCCCAGCCAGAGATACCGTCGGATTCAAACACGACCCGGTGAATCCGGGCGGCCTCTCCCAGCTGCTTTTCCACTTCATCGGCCGAGGGGAGGCGATCCCGCATCCGCCAGCTGCCGGACAGCCCGATCTGCAGGGTGGTGTCGCCGAGGAGGGAGAGATCCAGCTTCCAGGGCTGTTGTTGCGTTTTGCGCGAGGTGTTCAGTTGATGGTTCCCGTTCGGTGACAGCGAGCCGGTTCGACGGGATTATTCTAGCATGGGGTTTTCAAAATGAACCGGCCCCGGTGACAAGGGAATCACCAGGGCCGGGATGCTGCCGGAGATGGCGAGTTACTCCATTGCGCCGAACCTGTTGACGGAGTTCCGGGATGCGCTCCGCTGATGGGGCCGGTACTGGCTCTTGATCTGGGGAAGCTGCGGCGGGATCGGCTGTACGCTCCCCTGCAGGTCGTCCCGGGGTCGCAATGTCTCCGGATCCAGTGGGTCCATGTCGGCAGTGATCGGTAGCAGATTCTCCACGCCGGCTACTGTCGGACCGTCGGCCGGGTTGCCGTAGTAGCATTCGGAGGCCACATCGTTGCCCTGCCAACTGTTGGTCATCCAGTTGACCCCGAAGTGGATGGTACCGGCATTGACATCATCGAGGCAGAAGTAGGCCGGCGTGCCGTTCTCTCCGGTGAGATAGGTGAT
>JALSRO010000084.1 GCA_026984715.1 Chromatiales bacterium
AGTTCAATCTCCGCATTGCCATAAAGCAGTGGAACAGTGACGGAAAAAGTCTCCCGCGTGGTGACGGGCTGCCGGCTCACCTGGGCGGTACCATCAAACATCTTGAAATCGAGTCCAACATCCAGATTCACCCAGTTGTCGAGAACTTCGTAATAGAGAATGGCATCGAGTTGATCAAGGGTGAGATCGCTGTCGACACCGGGCAGTCCGGCATTGACATCCCCGAAGCTTGCATTAAGGGTTCCGTTCCTCCCCTCCAGACCCAGGCTCGTCTTCACCAGCTTGACATTGGGAAGCAGTGGTACCGGGTGCTCCAGTACCGCCCACAACACACTCTCCCGGGAATCCCCCAATCTGAGATTGTCTTTCAGATCGTTACTGGCGGAGTTCTTGTAGCTGATGTCTCCGCTGGGGTCGGGGTTCCAGTATGCGGCGCCGACTGCAAAGCCGACAAAATCGGCAAATGCGGCAAACGGTAGCAGGGAAAGAATGATAACGGACAATATTTTTTTCATCTTGATTCCTTGGTAGATTCGGTTTGACAGCGAGAATAGAACAAATAGCACACCGGCGCCACCCTGTTTACACGGAGCGGGACCAGAAATCCAGCACAATCCCCACAAAAATGACCATTCCCAGCCAGTTGTTGTTGAGAAAGGCCTGGAAACAGCTCTGCGGATCCCGATCCTTGATCAGCTCCTGCTGGTATAGTGCCAGACCGATAGCCACGGTAACGCCCATGTAGTAGAACGCCCCCATGGGGACCAGCGCCCCGGCCAGAAACAGTGCCAGAAACACCATCGATTGAATGATACCGATGATGATCACATCCACATCACCAAACAGGATGGCGGTCGATTTGACACCAATCTTGAGGTCATCCTCCCGATCGACCATGGCATACATGGTGTCATAGGCGGTCGTCCACAACACATTGGCGATGAACAGTAGCCACGCTACACGATTCACCCCGCCGGTCTGAGCGGTGAACGCCATCGGGATAGCCATGCTGAACGCCATCCCCAGCACCACCTGCGGCAGATGAGTATAACGCTTGGCAAATGGATAGAGGGCCGCCAGTGCCACCGCCACCAGAGAGAGCAGTATCGTCTGCCAGTTGAGCAGCAGCACCAGACCGAAGGCGATCAGACAGAGCAGCACGAACAGTTTGAGAGCCTCCCCAGGCGTGACCTGTCCGGAAGCGATGGGCCGGTTACGGGTGCGGCGTACGAAGGGGTCGATGTTACGATCGGCAAAATCGTTGATGACGCAACCTGCCGAGCGCATCACAACGACACCGAGCACGAAGATGACCAGCACCCTGGGATCCGGCCTGCCCTCTCCGGCAATAAGAACCGCCCACATGGTGGGCCAGAGCAGCAGAAGAATACCGATGGGACGGTCCATCCGCATCAGACGGGCATACTGGTAGAGGCGCTCCTTGTCGATGGCAGGAAAGGAAAACGGCATCTCTCTCACTTCACCGGAAAGGGACCAATGGCCGGAAGGAATATCTCGCTCACCAGCAGAGGAGAGTTCGATAGACGAAATACGGAGCGCCGCCCCCAGATGGTGTCCGG
>JALSRO010000085.1 GCA_026984715.1 Chromatiales bacterium
AATATCATCCAGCTCCCGGCACGCAATCCGGTGGAGATCCATCTGCGGCTCCAGGCATGTCACCTGGACCTCACTGCGCCGCATGGTGGGATCGGCAAACAGAACCGCGCCCAGTGGGCGATCCCCCAGATGGACGAAACGCCGCTGCCGCCCGATCAGGGAAGTGCGGGGGATGATGGTGCGGGCGTAGACCCAGGGTATCCCGTGGCAACGCAGCACTACCTGGCGCACCATGGCGTAGCGTTTCGGCCTGATACCGAGAAGCCGCGCCTCATCGGGTAGCGGCAGCTGCCACCCCTGACTCAGCAGTTGCACCCGAAAATCCCCATTGCTGGCCTGTTGCAACAGACGTGTCAACGATCCCGGGGCGAATAACCAACGGCGCATCCCTGGAGGGATTACCCCGGCAAGCAGCGACTGCGAGCTATGCCACTTTGCGGTATGTGTTATCAACATAAACGGATGTTTGTCGGTTCATCTGCAAGGGGTGCCTGCTCCCCCGCCAGCAAGGTTGACAAGCATAGCTCAAACACCCCCGTATTGGCTACGCTCCCCCACCCAGCGCTCCATCAGTGGCGCCACGCGGTGGGGGTATCGATCCAGCAAGAATGCTGCGGCCTCGGCCACATCGGAGAGCAGTCCCTGGTCACGGGGCAGCGCGGCGACCCGGAACTGCAGCATCCCGGTCTGGCGGGTACCAAGCACCTCTCCGGGACCCCGCAGCTCCAGATCCCGCTGGGCGACGACGAATCCATCACTGCTCTCCCGCAATACCGCCAGCCGCTGACGAGCAGCTTCGCTCAACACCCCATGATACATCAGAACACAGCTGCTCTCCCGACTGCCACGCCCTACCCGCCCCCTGAGCTGGTGTAACTGTGCCAGCCCCAACCTCTCCGGATTCTCTATGATCATCAGGCTGGCATTGGGAACATCCACTCCAACCTCGATGACAGTAGTGGCCACCAGCAAGTCGATGTCACCACTCTTGAACGCTTCCATTGTCGCAGCACGCTCTAGTGACTTCATGCGCCCATGCACCAACCCGATACTCAGTTGCGGCAATGTTTCGGCCAGCAACGCCGCTGTCTTTTCCGCGGCCTGGGCGGCCAATCGCTCAGACTCCTCGACCAGGGTACAGACCCAGTACGCCTGGCGCCCATCACGACAGGCGTCACCGATGCGTCTGATGACCTCGTCGCGACGACTGTCGGGAAGCGCCACCGTAGTTACCGGCGTGCGCCCGGGAGGAAGCTGGTCGATCACGGATACATCCAGATCGGCATAAGCGGTCATGGCAAGGGTTCGGGGGATCGGCGTGGCCGTCATGATCAACTGGTGGGGACGTGTTCCGCCAACGCGCCCCTTCTCATACAGGGCAAGACGCTGATGTACCCCGAAGCGGTGCTGCTCATCGATTATCACCAGCCCCAGTTCCCGGAACACAACCCCTTCCTGGAATAGCGCATGGGTCCCGACCGCCAGCCGAGCCCTCCCTGCGGAAATCGACTCACATACACCCTTTTTCTCCGCCCCCTTGAGTTGCCCTGAGAGCCAGACCACCTCTACCCCCAATGGCTCCAGCCAGCTGCCGATGTTGCGATAGTGCTGCTCCGCCAGCAACTCGGTAGGCACCATCAGGGCCGCCTGAAAACCTGCCTCCACTGCCTGCAAAGCCGCCAGCGCAGCGACGACCGTCTTTCCGGAACCGACATCGCCCTGGACCAGGCGCAACATGGGAAGATCCTTTTCCAGATCCCGCCGCACCTCTTCCCATACCCGTTGCTGCGCCGCCGTGAGGGAGAATGGCAACCCTTCCAGAAATGATGCGGTCAGCTGCCCTCTCCCCTTCAGAAGCGGGGCGCCACAGCGCTGCATGGTACGGCGCAGCATGCGCAGACTCAGATGGTGCGCCAGCAGCTCTTCGAACGAAAGGCGCAGCTGAGCCGGGTGGTGCCACAGCTCCAGCTGCTCCAACGGAGTATCGGCCGGTGGCCGGTGAACCAGTGCCAACGCCTGCTCCAGCGACGGCAGCCCAAAACGCCCCAAAAGCTCTTCCGGGAGCCACTCGGCAACGGCCCCCCTGCGCAGATACTCCAGTGCCTGCGCCATGAGAGCGCGCAGGACCGGCTGGTACACTCCTTCGGTAACGCGATAGACCGGTGTGAGATAGTGCGGCACCTCTGCAGGATCCCTCTGTGCCAAGAGTTGGTACTCAGGATGGATCATCTCCAGGGCATTCACCCCTTCACGCACCTCCCCAAAGCAGCGGATCCTCACCCCTCTTGCCAGGGAGCTCTTCAGGGCCGCGGCGAAGTGGAAGAAGCGCAGCGTCAAGGTACCGCTTCCATCGCTGATGGATGACAGCAGCATACGGCGCCGACCAAACTTGACCTCGGTGTGCTGCACCTCACCCTCGACGGAGACCACCATACCGGGATGCAGCTCTCCCAGCGGCACCTGCCGGGTGCGATCCTGATAGCGCACCGGCAGATGAAACAGCAGATCCCGTACGGTGACGATCTCCAGGCGCGCAAGACGCTGCTGCATCCGGGAGCCCACCCCTTTCAGAGCCGTCACCGGCAACTGTCCGGCCTCTTCGATGATGGCCTCCCCTCCCCCGACGCCGACGGAGTGTATCTCAGCCAAGCTCCATTACGGCATCCATCTCCACTGCGGCACCCTTGGGAAGCGCGGCCACACCAACGGCGGCGCGCGCAGGATAGGGTTCGCTGAAGTATCGTGCCATGACCTCGTTGACCAGCGGGAAGCAGGACAGATCCGTCAGATAGATATTGAGTTTGACGATATGGGCCAGATCGCCACCGGCGGCCTCTGCAACCGCGCCTATATTTGCGAAAACCCGGGCGATCTGTTGCTCCATCCCCCCCTCTACCAGCTCCATCGTTTCCGGA
>JALSRO010000086.1 GCA_026984715.1 Chromatiales bacterium
GGCGGGGGTTTGCGGTGGTGGCCGACGAGGTGCGCGAGCTTGCCAAGCGGACCAGTGACGCTACTGATCAGATTTCGGGTTTGATAGAGATAATGTCCGGCAGCGTCGATGCCACAGTCACTTCTCTGGAGCGGACGGTAAATGACTCCCGCAGCAACATCGGGCGTTTGCAGCAGGTGGCCCACCATATCACGAAGAACAGCGATCAGGCGCAGCAGATGTATGGAGGGATGAAGCAGGTGGTCTCCATCATGACATCCCAGAAAGAGGCAGTGCAGAGTATAACCCAGGTGGTGGGCATCTTGTCCGACATGGCGGAGGGAGCTGGAAAGCAGGTGGACAGGCTCAATGAGCTGTCGACCGAACTCAGTGGAGAGGCGCTCAAGATGCAGGGGATGATCAAGCAGTTCAGGGTGTAGGGGTAGTATTCCCGAGGTTATTCTTGTCGACTCGGAAACGACGAATATCGTGCCGTGGACAGTTGTTGTTTTTTTGTTTTTTCGCCAATACGAGAGGAGTTGGTTTTATGAAACAAGCTGGTGTTGGAGTTGGCCGCAAACTGTTGGTGGCCTCGGCAATCGTCCTGGGAACATGGACGGCAGTGGCCCAGAGTGGTGAGCACGGAGGGGTGCCGGAATCCGGGGACCCTTCTCTGCAGGGGTGGCTGCTGCCGGATACCCCGCCGTACCCGGCGGGCAACGAACCGACGGAGGAACGGATTGCGCTCGGAAAGCAGCTGTTTTTCGATCCCCGTCTCAGTGGTGACGGCAACATGTCTTGCGCTACTTGTCACAATCCCATGTTTGGCTGGTCGGACGGGTTGCCAACCGCACGTGGTCACAAGAGTATGGTGCTGAAGCGGGCGACCCCCACCATCGTCAATGCTGCGTACAACACCATCCAGATGTGGGACGGACGCAAGAAGGATCTGGAGGATCAAGCGACCGGTCCGCTGGAGACCAGCGTTGAGATGAACGCCGACTTCAAACGAATGTTCGAGTTCCTGAATCTCAATCAGGGTTATAAACGGGCGTTCGAGAAGGCTTACCCCGGTGAGGGAATCAACAAGCAGACCATCGCCAAGGCAATCGCCAGTTATGAGCGCACCATTGTCAGTAACGACTCCCCGTTCGATCGTTGGATCAAGGGCGACAAGGATGCAATGACCGAGCAACAGGTGCGAGGGTTCCGGCTGTTCGTGGACCCAGCCAAGGGGAACTGCGCCGCCTGCCACAGTGCACCCAACTTTACCGACAACGGCTTTCATAACGTTGGCCTGGCCTCATCCGCAGGAGAGAACGCGGATCCGGGCCGATACGCCTACAAACCCATCAAAATTCTGAAGGGTGCCTTCAAGACCCCTACCTTGCGTGATGTTGCACTGACCGCTCCCTATTTCCATGATGGATCGGCAAAGACGCTGATGGATGTAGTGGAGCACTATGCGAAGGGGGGAGAGGTAAAAGAGCATCTTTCGCCCAACATTCGGAAGCTCGATCTCAGCCGTCAGGAGAAGGAGGATCTGGTTGCCTTCATGGAGGCGCTGACCTCCAGACATGAGCCTGTAACGCTTCCGAAGCTGCCACTCAACTGAAATCAATGGCCTGTCCGGTCTTCTCCGTCAGGTGGAGGCCGGAACGGTTTAACCGATGAATCGAACCGAGGAGAGAGAGATGAACCATATCAAGACAGTGGCTACTGCCGCGCTGCTCGTGATTTCTGCAACGGCAACTGCAGCCGAGTATGAGGTGACCCAGAAGAACAAGGCTTTTTCTGTGAAAGAGCTCAATATCAAGGTGGGAGATACTGTCAAGTTCACCAACCAGGACAGCTTCTTCCACAACGTCTTCAGCCTGTCGGATCTGAAGACTTTCGATCTGGGTTCCTACCCCAAGGGGGAGTATAAAAAGGTCACCTTCGACAAGGCGGGCAAGGTGGAGGTGGAGTGTGCCATTCATCCCAGCATGTTGATGACCATCAACGTCGAGTAGAGGGTTGGAGCAATGGCTGTCAGGCTGAACGTCGTCGGGGCGGCGGGGGTTGCGCTGCTGCTGTATCTGGGGCAGGTGGTGGGTGCCGCGCCGGGAGTGGGCAGCGAAGCCAAACCCTCACTGGAGTATGGTGCCGCCGTATTCCAGAGCCGCTGTGTGCTATGTCATGGCAGAGGGGGATTTGGCGATGGGGTATTGCCGCTCTCTCTCAAAAACTACCCCAATACCAACCTGCACGACAACCGGTTCGGGAGAGAACTGGACGAGCTGCGGTTGTCGGTGATCTATGGTGGCAGCCTGGGCACCATGAGTGACGAGATGCCGCCCTGGGGGGATGAATTGACATACACCCAGATGGAGTCGGTGACCCTGTTCACCAAACTGCTCATCGACCAGCCGGACAAGGCAGTTGCCATGCTGGACAAGAGTCAGGCGGCCAGCAAACCCTCCCTGCGGCAAGGGCGGGCCATCTTCAAGAACTACTGCACCCTCTGCCACGGAGAAAACGGGGAGGGTGACGGCAAGATGGCGAAGATTATCAAAAACCCGCCACCGTTCAACCTCACTTTGAGCAGGGCACCGGATGAGTACCTGATGCAGATCATCAGCAAGGGAGGGGCCGCAATGGGACGTTCGGCGCGGATGCCACCCTGGGGTGAGCAGTTCTCGGAGACAGAGCGGCGATCCATCATTCTCTATATCAAGACGCTGCGGCGCTGACAGAACAGTCCTTATTAACCCGGCAACAATATATATATCGTATTCAGCCGCGGCCTGTCGTTGAATATCATAAGGTCAGGGGCTTCAGGCAGGCACCGGACCTGCGTTCCAGCGCGCTGGACAGGCTCTCCGAGTGTCGCGGGTGCAGGGATGCACTGGAGCGGCCTTGACAAGGGAGTGACCCTTGCCTGCGCACTGCGCCTTGTTCCGGCGCCTGCCTGAAGCCCTGAATGCGACATATATTGCTGCCGGATTAATAGGACCCTTCCTGGTGTCCCGTGCGGCGTAGTGCTGTTTAGTCGATTTGGTAGGGCAACTCGAGGAGCTCGAGCTTGATATGCGGCTGCTCTGCCAGGCAGCTCTCTTCTCCCGCAGCGACCGTGGCGATCTCCAGCACCACCAGCATCTCGTAATTTCCATCGGGGCCAGTCTGTGCATCGACCACCTTACCAATGGTGCGGCTGTCGCCGATGGCGCAGATGGGGTCTCCCGGCGCGAGGGGAAATTGGCTCTTCGTCCTGACATGGTACATGCGTCGCTTCAGCTTGCCGAGGTACTGCATCCGGGCTACCACTTCCTGGCCGGGGTAGCACCCCTTCTCGAAGCTGAGACCGCCCAGTGCCTCTAGATTGATCATCTGTGGCAAGAATGCTTCTGCGGTTTGGAGGTAGATCGAGGGCAATCCCGCCTGGATGTCGAGCAGTCGCCAGCAACCGCTTCCTACCAGTCGGGCTTGGCTGCACAGGGCGGACCAGAGTCTTTCCATGGTAGCTGTTTCTGCAACTTCTGCAACGAGCAGGTAGCGTGGCTGTGCTCCCGGAATCCGGAGCAGGGTGCCCTCCGGATGGTGGAAAGCTTCGTCCGGCCGGCTGGGTGGTGTGCCGACAAGGGACGTAAGCAGCCCCTCGGCCGCAGGGCCGCCGATCCCGATGGTGGTGAGCCGAGCAGTGGCGTCTTCCAGTGTCACTCTGGAGATCAGTATATATTTTCGCAGCCGTTCCAGGGTGACTCCAACCATCTCCCGTGGAAGCAGCATATAATACTCATGCTCCCTCCGGAACAGACGGAAACAGGCCAGAACGCGCCCCTTCGGGCTGCACCAGGCACTGAGTTGGCTGTGGGATTCGTCCACCTCCCTTATATCACTGGTGAACTGGTTTTGCAGGAAAGTGGCGGCATCCTCCCCGCTGATCCGGATCACACCAAGATATGTGAGAGGGGAGAATAAGGTCTCAGTGGCAGCGCTCTCCGCCTCCTCCTGCGGAGATGAGAGGGGGAGAACCAGGCCGTTTTCGATGCGGACGCCGGTGTCACCCAGATAGTGGTACCATTCGCTACTCATCTTGATTGTTTTCCTGTGGTATTGGTATATAGTTATCTGATATTTTCACAACAATATTTTCTCTGTGTACAGCAATAATAACAGACCCGTATTTCTCGATCTGACCAGAATCCGTTTCCCGGTAACGGCGCTGGCATCCATCGGCCATCGCATCAGCGGAGCCATGCTGTTTCTTTCGCTGCCGGCTGTACTCTATCTGTTTGGACTCTCCCTGCAGAGCGCGGCGGACTATGCCCGGGTGACTGCGCTGTTGTCGAGTACGCCACTCAAGCTGCTGGCGATTCTGTACAGCTGGTCTCTGGCGCATCATCTGTTGGGCGGGGTTCGCCATCTGTTGGTCGATATGGAGATCGGAGTCGGCAAGCGGCCGGCGCGGCTCACCGCTGTTTTGGTGCTCGCCTCCGGACTGCTGGCATTGTCCATCTCCGCGGTGGCCGTCTGGTGAGGGTT
>JALSRO010000087.1 GCA_026984715.1 Chromatiales bacterium
AGCCGGGCAATCCCGGTATTCGACCATTCGGCATCACCCAATGCGGGGCGTATGCCAAAATGGATCCGGGTCTCTCTGGCCTCCGATCCCCGCTACCGCCAGACGGCCAGCCGGTTGAACCGCGAGCGGTTGCACACCGTTTGTGAAGCGGCATGCTGCCCCAATAGGGGGGAGTGTTGGAGCCGGGGAACCGCCACCTTCCTGCTGTTGGGAGATACTTGCACCCGCGCCTGCGGCTTTTGTGCGGTGAAGACTGGCCGCCCGGCTCCACCCGATGAGATGGAGTCATCCCGGGTGGCGGATGCGGTGGCGGCGATGGGGCTCGGGTACGTGGTGCTCACTTCGGTAAATCGTGATGATCTCCCCGATGGCGGAGCACGGCTCTTTGCCCGGACCATAGCCGAGTTGCGGCAGCGCGATGGCAATATAGGCATTGAACTGCTCACACCCGATTTCCGCCGTTGCCAGCGGAGTGCGGTGGAGGCAATTTCGACCGCCGCGGAGCGCTTCCCCAATGCGGCCCGGGGAGCCCTGAATCTGGTTTGGGGGCACAACGTGGAGAGTGTGCCGCGGCTCTATCGAACGGTGCGCAAGGGTTCCGACTACCAGCGCTCCCTGAGGCTGCTGGAGCGGGTGGCGCAACTTCCCGGGACGGAGGCAAAATCTTCCCTGATGGTTGGGTTGGGGGAGAGCCATGCCGAGGTTGTTCGGGTAATGAGGGATCTGCGGGCGGTCGGTGTTCAGCGGATTGCGATAGGGCAGTACCTGCGTCCTACGCGCCGCCATCTTCCGGTGAGGGAGTATGTCTCCCCCCGGCAGTTCTCTGTCTATGAGGAGGAGGCCAGAGAGCTGGGTTTCTCCTGGGTCCGGGCGGGAGCGCTGGTGCGCTCATCCTATCACGCAGAAGCGGGACGATAATTCATGACTCTGAAAACCCCTTTGTATGAACAGCATGTCGCCATGGGCGGCAAGATGGTGAATTTCGGTGGTTGGAAAATGCCGCTCCATTATGGTTCCCAGATCGAGGAGCACCATCGGGTGCGTCGGGATGTGGGGATGTTCGATGTGTCCCACATGATGATCGTCGATCTGGAAGGGCCGCAGGTGCGGGAGTTCCTGCGTTACCTGCTTGCCAACGATGTGGGGGCGGGGGCGCGCCCTGGCAGGGCGCTCTACTCCTGCATGCTGAATGAGCAGGGCGGAGTGATCGACGATCTCATCGTCTATGATCGTGGGGATGTGGGTTTCCGCATGGTGGTGAATGCCGCCACCCGTGACAAGGATCTTGCCTGGATCGGTCAGTGTGCACGGCATTTCGATGTGGCGTTGCAGGCCCGCTTCGAGCTGGCCATGATCGCTGTCCAGGGTCCTGCTGCACGGGATCGGATTCTGTCACTGCTGGATGGCAGGGTGGCTGGCGCGGCAGGGCTGGAGCCGTTCCATGCCATGGATGGAGACGGTATGTTCGTTGCACGCACGGGATATACGGGAGAGGATGGCTTCGAGATCATGCTGCCTGAAAGAGAGGCGGCCGATCTATGGCGGGCTCTTGCCGATGCGGGCGTGGAACCTTGCGGACTGGGTGCCCGGGACACGCTGCGCCTGGAGGCAGGGATGAATCTCTACGGAACGGACATGGACGAGAATACCACTCCACTGGAGTCCGGCCTGGCCTGGACCGTGGCATGGGAGCCGCGGGAGCGGGACTTTGTCGGTCGTGCGGCTCTCGAGACCAAGCGCGCAGTCGGTCTCTCCTTCAGGCAGGCCGGGCTGGTACTGGAGGGCAGGGGGGTGTTGCGGAACGATCAGCGGGTCGTCTGCGGGAGTGGTGAAGAGGGCAGGATCACCAGCGGCACCTATTCTCCCACACTGGGCAGGGCGATCGCTCTTGCCCGGCTGCCGGTAGATGCGACCGACAGTTGTGAAGTAGATATTCGGGGGAGAGCGGTGCCGGCACGTATCGTCAAGCCCCCTTTCGTACGCAACGGAAGATCTTGTATTCAATAGACCATCAGGAGTACTACTTTATGAGCAATATTCCCGAAGATCTGTACTACACCAAATCCCACGAATGGGTGAGGCAGAACGAGGATGGCACCGTGAGCGTGGGGATCACCGACCATGCCCAGGATCTGCTTGGCGATCTGGTGTTCGTGGAGCTGCCGGAACCGGGTAGCCAGCTTGCGGCCGGCGACGAGTGCATGGTGGTTGAGTCGGTGAAAGCGGCATCCGACGTCTATGCGCCGCTTGGCGGCGAGGTGGTGGATATCAATGAAGCGGTGGCTGAAGGTCCCGAGCTGGTCAATCAGGATCCCTACGGTGAGGGGTGGTTGTTCCGGCTGCAGCCGCTGCAGGGCGATCTCCAGGAGGAGCTGCTGGGCGCCGATGCCTATCAGGAGTTTCTCGAGTCCGAGTCCTGAGCATGTCATTTATTCCACATACTGCCGAAGAGATTCGCGAAATGCTGGAGTGCATCGGGGTGGAACGGCTCGACGAGCTGTTCTCCGAGATTCCTGCCAATCTGCGTTGCCGGGACCAGGGGGCCATTCCGCCACCATTGAGCGAGATGGAGGTGGCGCGTCTGATGCACGAGCGTGCAGCCGCGGACGGCCAGCCACTCTGTTTCATCGGTGCCGGTGCCTACGAACACCATATCCCTGCCGCCGTCTGGGAGATTGCCACGCGGGGGGAGTTCTACACCGCATACACTCCATACCAGGCCGAGGCCAGTCAGGGGACGTTGCAGCTTCTGTATGAGTTTCAGACCATGATGGCGAGCCTGACCGGGATGGAGGTTTCCAATGCCTCACTGTACGATGGCGCATCAGCGCTGGCGGAGGCGGTGCTGATGGCTGTGCGTGTCAACCGCAGGTCCAGATCGAAACGAATACTGATGCCCTCAACGGTGCATCCGGTCTATCGCCAGGTGGTGAAAACCCTGGTGGGCAAGCAGGGTATCGAACTGGTGGAGCTGCCCTACTGTACCGAGTGTGGCAATATCGTTCCCGAGTCGCTGCGGCAGTTTGGCGGTAGCGACTTCGGTGCACTGGTGATTCCCCAGCCCAATTTTTTCGGGGTCTTGGAAGAGGTGGATGAACTTACCGATTGGGCTCATGCCAACGGTATGCTGGTGGTGGGGCTGGTCAACCCCACAGCCCTGGGGCTGTTGGCTCCACCGGGTGAGTGGGGGAAAGAGGGTGCAGACATAGCTTGCGGAGAGGGGCAGCCACTGGGCGCGCCGCTCTCATCGGGTGGTCCCTATTTCGGTTTTCTCTGCTGTCGTCGCTCCCATGTGCGGCAGATGCCGGGCCGTATCGTCGGCCGCACCGTGGACCTCGATGGCAAGCCCGGTTATACCCTTACCCTTCAGGCGCGGGAGCAGCATATCCGGCGCTCCAAGGCCACATCCAACATCTGCACCAACCAGGGTTTGATGACTACCGCGGCAACCATTTACATGGCCCTGCTCGGTTTCACCGGCCTGGAGCAGGTCGCTGGGCGTTGCCACACTGCCATGCGGCAGCTGCGGGAGAAGTTGCTCGCAATCGAGGGGGTGAGTGCGCTGTTCGACCGGCCATTTTTCCACGAGGTGGCTTTTGCGGTGGATGTTCCGATCCAGCCGTTGCTGGATGGGCTGGCGCAGCGTCAGTTGCTGGGTGGCTTCAACCTCTCTTCCTGCTATCCCGAGCTGGGGGATGCGCTGCTGGTGTGCTGTACCGAGACCAAGAGTGACTCCGATCTGGAGCGGTTTGCTACGGCGTTGGAGGATGTGGCGACCGAGTTGAGGAGAGGCTGATGCTGATATTCGAACGCTCCCGTAGTGGTAGAACCAATCCGGTACAGTTCCCTCGGGGGGAACTGTGGTGTGACGATATTCCCCGGCGTTTTCGGCGCAATGCTCCCGCGTTGATGCCCGAGATTTCGGAGCTGCAGGCGGTGCGCCACTACACCCGGTTGTCACAGCAGAACTACTCCATCGATACCCACTTCTATCCCCTCGGCTCCTGTACCATGAAGTACAACCCGAAGGGGTGCAATGCATTGGCAACGCTGCCGCAGTTTCTCGGTCGTCATCCACTGGCGCCGGAGGGGAGTCATGGTCAAGGGGTATTGGCCTGCCTGTTCGAGCTGCAGGAGATGTTGAAGGAGGTGACCGGCATGCGGGGGGTTTCGCTCACCCCCATGGCTGGTGCACAGGGCGAGTTTGCGGGGGTGGCGATGATTCGCGCCTACCATGAGGAGCGGGGCGATCATGCACGTACCGAGCTGCTGGTGCCCGACGCTGCGCATGGAACCAATCCTGCCACGGCAATCATGTGCGGATACCAGGTGCGGGAGATCCCAACGGACAGTGCCGGAGACGTGGATCTGGCCGCATTGCGGCAGGTTGTGGGTCCGCAGACGGCGGGGCTCATGCTCACCAATCCATCGACTCTCGGGGTGTTCGAGCGCCATATCGGTGAAATCGCCTCGATTGTCCATTCGGCGGG